>JBBECO010000048.1:0-6854 GCA_040881785.1 Vicinamibacterales bacterium | reverse complement strand
CCCCCCCCCCCCCCCCCCCCCCATGAGACTAGTCGTTCCTCAGCGCCACGATCGGATCGACCGCCATCGCGCGGCGCGCCGGGACGTAGCTCGCCAGCACGGCGGTCAGCGTCAGGAACAGCGCGACGCCGCCAAAGCTGAGCGGATCGGTCGGCGTCACGTTGTAGAGCAGCGTGCCGATCAGGCGGGTGACGCCCCACGCGCCCACGAGACCGAGCGCCACTCCGACCGCCGCAAGCCGAACCCCGTGACCCACGATCGCCCGGCCGCCGCCGCCACCTCCGCCCATCGCGACCCAGTTCGAGGCGAACGCCGCCTGCACACCCGGCAGCGATTCGACACGCTGCACGATGTCATCTACCCGGCGGGCCTTGGCGTCGTCGGCCTCGTACGCCGTGCCGGGCAGATAGAACCGCATCGTCATCAACGGCGCCGTGGAGAAGCCGACTTCCGTCTTCTGCAGGTTGAGGAAGCTGCGGATGAACAGCGACGCGCCGACGAGGAGCACGAGCGAGAGCGCCACCTCGACGACCACGAGCGAGCTTCGCAGCCAGGCTTTGGATCCCCCGGCGTTGCCGCGGCTGCCCTCCTTCAGACTGCTCTGCAGATCGCCGCGCACGGCCTGCAACGCCGGCACGAGACCGAAGATGATGCCCGTGAGCACCGCGATGGTGATGGTGTAGGCGAGCGCGCGGCCGTCGAGGCTCCAGTGGATGAAATACGGCACCTGCTCGGCAGGCATGGCGCTGTCGAGGAGGCGGAGGCCCAGCCACGCCACCCCGATCCCGAGCGGCGCGCTCAGGATCCCGATGAAGATCGACTCGGTGAGCAGTTGCCGGACGATTCGCCAGCGGCCCGCGCCGAGCGCCGCGCGGATCGAGATCTCGCGCTGGCGGATCGAGGCGCGCGCCAGCAGAAGGTTCGCGACGTTGGCGCACGCGATCAGCAGCACGAGCGTCACGGCGCCCATCATCGCGAGGAGGACGAGCTCGACATCGTCCGGCAGCATCCACTCGCTCAGCGGGCGCGTGGTCACGCTCCAGTCCCTGTTCTCGGTGGGATAGGCCTGCGCCAGCCGGCCGGCAATGGCCTGAAGCTCGGTGACGGCCTGCTCAGCCGTGACGCCTTCCTTCAGACGGGCGAACACCTGGCTGCCGCGGATGTCGCGAGGCTGGGCGTCTGTGTAAGCCGCGATCGGCATCCACAGTTTCTGGTTTTCGGGAAACGCGAACCGCGGCGGCATGACGCCGATGACGGTGTGCGCCGTGCCGTTCACGTTGATGGCGCGCCCCACGATGGACGGATCGCGCTGATAGCGCTGCCGCCAGAGGTCGTCGCTCAGAAGCACGACCGGGTCGGCGCCCGGCCTGTCATCCTTCGACTCGAAATGACGGCCGATGACCGGTTGCGTGCCGAGCAGGTGAAACAGCGTCCAGCTGACGAGCTCGCCGACGTAGCGCTCCGGTTCGCCGCGGCCGTCCGATACGGTGAGGCTGCGCATCTGGAAGGCCGCAAGCTGCTGGATCGTCGTGGCGTTGTCGCGGAAATCCTTGAAGTCGGCGTAGGAGATGCTCGCCCGCCGAATCCCCTCACGCTCGTTCGTCGAGTTCAGCACGACGATCTGATGGGCGTCGGGATACGGGTAGGGCTGGAGCATCACGCCGTCGACGACGCTGAAGATCGTGGCGTTGACGCCGATGCCGAGCGCCAGGCAGGCCACCGCGATGGCGGTGAATCCGAAGTTCGTGAGGAGCGACCGGAAGGCGTAGCGAACGTCCTGCCTCAGCATGCAGGGGTTAGACGGCTGCAAGCCTGGGCGGGTTCAGTGGTGAAATAGGAGCATGGCCGGACTCGACAACCTGATCCACCTCCTGGCGCCCTTGACCGCAAACTGCCGCGACTTCCGGGAGCGCTGGGAGCAGGCGCTCCCGCTCGACGCGAGCGGCATCAGCGGGTGCTGGGACGGCGAGTGGATCAGCGCCGTGAGCGGACACCGGGGACGGCTCCGCTGCGTCATAGACCCGGTGGCGCCCGCGCTCTGGCGGATGCATTTCCGCGGGGACTACGCGAAGGTGTTTCGCGCGTGCTACTCCACCGACTTCACCGTGGCGCAGGAGGCCGGCGGCTGGACGTTCAGCGGCGCCGCCGATCTTGGCGTCCTGGCCGGCGGCGCGTACGAGTACGCCGGATCGGCCACGCTCGAGGCGTTCACCTGCAGCTACAAATCAAGGAATGATCACGGGGAGTTCCGGCTCAAGAGAGCTTCGCGCCGATAACTACCAACCATCCAACTCCCAACTTCCAAACGGATCTGGTTTTGGACGTTGGGAGTTGGTAGTTGGGTAGTTGGAAGTTGACGTCTCAGAATCTGAAAAGCGGCCGGCCCGCCGGCATACCCGGCCACGGGATCGACAGCAGAATCACGACGAGCGCCAGCCCGTAGAAGATCATGGCCAGCTTCGCCTTGCGCTCCGGGACTGCCTTTTTGATCTTCCCGCGCCCGATGTGCGCCAGCACGAGGGCCACGACCATGCCGACGGTGTGTTCCACCGCGAAGAACCGAAGCTGCGGGTTGCCCATCGCGCCGCCGAAATCGGCGAGCGCGGTCCGCGTCGTCGGGCTCAGCGCGAAATACAGCACCAGCCCGATCAGCATCTGCACGTCCAGCAGGATGGTGAACCACTTGCCGGCGTTGTCGTCCTGCGAGCCGCCGCGCACGATCCCGGCGAGGCCCGCCGCCAGCACCGCCCAGCGCAGCCAGGAATGAACCAGGAGCACGATTTCGAAAGTCGTCACGCTACTTCCCTTCCGCCGCGGTGCGGCCGAGGATGACCAGCAGTTCCCGAATCGTCGAACGTCCAGCGTCGTCCGTATACCACTTCGAGACGTGCGCGTAGAGCTCGTCCGAAGTGATGCTCGGCTTGTTCTCGATGTACCACGCCTGGAGTTCTGCCGGACGCTCGACCCATCCGCCGATGTAGCGGTTGTTCTCGTCGAGCACGACCACGGTTGGCGTCGCCAGCCGGCCGTCCGGCGTGAGATGCAGTTGCTGGATCCGGCCGCCCTCCGTCGGTGTGATTACCCGCAATTCAAGCTTCTCGGGTACGACGGCCGCGAGCTTCGCGATGTAGGGGAGGACCCAGGCGGAATCGCTGCAGCGGTCGGTGGCGACCGCCAGAATCCTGCGCCGTCCCGGCAGGGCGCGCGCGTCGTTCAACGACCCGGCGTCCACCGCGGCGTTCGCGAAGCGTGTCGTCCAGTCGTTCCGGCGCGCCTTCACGTTTTCCAGGAACTCAGGAAAAGGCGTGGCCTTCTCCCAGAGCGCGCCGTAGTCGGGCGCCTGCCACGCCTGGACGGCGGACACCACGAGGACGATCGCGAGGGCGGAGACAAACGGGGCTCTCATGCCCGACAGTATGACCGGAAACGGACCGGCGGACATCACCCTGGCGCCCCGGCCTGAGACCGCGCGGCCTCGCCATCATCTCATTTTTGCGTGGGACGCCGCCCACACCCAGGCTGTTATAGTCCCCCCATGACGTCGCTGTGGGATCCGGAGGTCCAGACGGACCTGGCGAGACGCGTGGCGTGCCTCACGCCGGAGGCCCGGCCGCGCTGGGGACGCATGACCTGCCCGCAGATGGTCGTGCACGTCACCGACGCGCTCGCGCTGTACCTCGGCGAGCTGCAGGCAGGGACGCGACGCACGCCCTTCTACTACCCGCCGCTCAAGCAGATCATCATCTATCTGCTGCCGATGCCGAAGAACGTGCCGACAGCCCGGGAGCTGAAGGCGCGTGTGGCCGGCGAGTGGACCGAGGAACTGGCCTCGCTGCGCGCCGCACTGACCCGTTTCGCCCGCGCGTCCGAGCGCACCGACTGGCCGGCGCATTTCCTCCTGGGCCGGATGTCGTGTCGTGCCTACGGCGTGCTCGCGTACAAGCACACCGATCATCACCTGCGTCAGTTCGGCGTGTAGGCGCGCGCCCGACCTGACCGCCTCCGCCAAGGCTACGGCGGTCCGCCGAAGCATCTTTGCGAAGGCGGAAGGTCGGGCCTACGGACAGTCAGGGCACTCTGCATCGCGCCCGCGCGCCCACCCTGACGTCCTTCAGTGTGCACGCAGGAAGCGATCGATGGCCGGCCAATAGGCCGAATGATCCGCGTGCGCGTCGTTGTGGTCCGCGCCCTGAAGTGCGACGAAGACCTTGTCGGCGCTCCCCGCCCCTTCGAAGACCCGCTGGCCCCGGCTGAAGGGGATGATCGAGTCGGCCTCGCCGTGGATGACGAGCAGCCGTCCCCTGTAGTGCTGCAGATGCGCCGCGGTGGGAAACCGATACGTCGAGAAGACGCTGAGCCCGAGCATGACGGGGTTTCCGGCAAACAGCGCTCGCACGTCGGGAAACGGACTCTCGAGGATCAACGCGTCCGGCGGCGACTTCGCCGCGGCGTAGGATGCGACCGCGCAGCCGAGTGAGCGGCCCCAGATGACGACCGGCGTCTCCGGTTGCTTCAAGTGCTGCGCGAAGTAGGCGTGTGCCGCATCCGCGTCATGATAGACGCCGCGCTCGCTGGGCCTCCCGGTGCTCGCGCCGTAGCCGCGGTAATCCACGGCCATCACGCTGAACCCGCGGCGCCGGAGATCCACGAGCACCTCCAGCCACAGCGACAGGTTGCCGCCGTTGCCGTGCCAGTAGAGCACCTGCGCGCGCGGCTCGGGATGCGGCATCCACCAGCCGTGCAGCGTTTCGCCGTCCGCGGTCGGGATCCTGAGCTCGGTGAACTCGAGGCCGGCGGTTGCGGGCGTCTGTTGAACGCCGGTCCACGGAAAGAACGCCATCCGCGGCTCGAGCCACCACGCCAGCAGCTTCAACACCGCCGCGAAGACGACGATGGTGATCAGCGCACTCGTCACTCTTCTGGCATAGGGGAGGCGTTTCCGATCCACCGATCCACCGACTACCGATTAGCGATTAGCGATTAGCGATTAGCGATTGGACGTCGTCGTCTTCGCGGCGCGCTCGCGCTTCTGCTTCTCGACCATCGCCGCGACGTCCGCGAGCAGCTGCTTCGCGTCGTACACAATGCCGTCCTTGATGGTGTACTTCACGCCGCCGACGCGCTCCACCCGGCCGGTCGCGTCGTTGAGCTTCACGTGCCCGTTGCCGTAGAGGACCTTGAAGTTGCGCAGCGGGTTCTGGTCCACGATGACCATGTCGGCGAGCATGCCGGCGCGGACGACGCCGAATTCGGGCGCCTTGCCTGTCGGCTCCTCCAGCGTCAGCGCGCCGTTCATCGTCGCGGCCTGGATCACTTCCAGCGGGTGGAAACCGGCCTCCTGCAGCATCTCGAGCTCGTTGATGTAACCGAAGCCGTACGTCTGATAGATGAAGCCGGAGTCGGACCCGACCGTTACGCGGCCGCCCATCTTCTTGTAGTCGTTCACGAGGCGGAACCAGACCTGGTAGAAGTTGCGCCACTGGACTTCATCGTCCGTCGTCCAGTCGAACCAGTAGGACCCGTGGGCCGCACGGCTCGGCGTGTAGAAGTCCATCAGCGACGGCAGCGTGTACTGATCGTGCCAGTCGGCGTTGCGGAACGCGCTGACGTGACGTCCGGCGGAGTAGATCGTCAACGTCGGATCGAAGACCGTGCCGAGCTTCTTGTGTTCCTCGAGATAGGCCTTCCACTCGGGGCTGCCGGGCGGATGGATCTTGTCCCACAGGCGCGCGACCTGGCCGAAACGCCACTGTTCGTCGCTGGCGTTCATGTCCACCGGCCAGGGCTGCACGACGTGATCCTTCAGCAGCGATTCGAAGTGGCCGTAGAAGTGCGTGACGGTGCCGAGGCCCAGGCGCGCCGCGTCGATCGCGTTCATGTGCGCGACGCCGCTCTGCTGGAGGTGCGCGGTCGAGCCGAGTCCGTTCGCCCT
Organism: Vicinamibacterales bacterium; assembly: GCA_040881785.1. Taxonomy (GTDB): domain Bacteria; phylum Acidobacteriota; class Vicinamibacteria; order Vicinamibacterales; family 2-12-FULL-66-21; genus JACDCA01. The sequence continues at coordinate 922 of JBBECO010000048.1, read as the reverse complement.
GGCCGCGGCGAGCAGCGCTTTCATGATCTCCGGACGGTCGGCGCCGAGCTTCAGTCCGTCGACCCCGTTCTTCGCGGCCCACTCGACGTACGCGGTCGCCTTCTCGGGGGTGTCGATCGAGCCCTGGTCCCACCCGCTGCCCGGACGCTGGTAGTTGTAGATCCGCGGCGCCACGATCTCGTTCTTCGCGCTGCGCTCCTTCTCCCGCACGCTCCATGCGTGGCCGCCGAGCGACACACCGCGCACGGTCGTGACGCCGTGCGCCAGCCAGAGCTTGTAGGCGTACTCGGCGTCCTGGTTCTTGGGCGCGCCGCCGGCGTGGACGTGCGGGTCCACGAAGCCCGGCATCAGATACATGCCGGTGGCGTCGATCTCGTGGTCGGCCTGCGGCCCCCGATTCTGGCGCATCGGCAGTCCGGGCGTGCCGGCGCTGCGGACCGACGTGATGCGGTTGCCCTGCACGACGACGTCCATGGGCCCAGCCGGCGGAGCGCCGCTGCCGTCGATCACCATGACGCCGCGGATCACGAGCGTCTTGAATGGGCCCTTGCCTTCGTCAGGACGGCGGTCGGGCGCGCCACGGAGACCCTCGCGAGGCTGCGCCGGCGCCTGCGCGGCCGGAGGCTGTGCGGGTGTCTGCTGCGCCGCGATACCGCTGTCGAAGGGATGAAAGACGGCGGCGCACGCCGCCGCAAGGGCACACTTCAGGATGCTGGAACGGCTGATCATGGGGTCCTCCAGGGACGGGCTATCTTACACTGCGACGACACGAAGGACAGCCGCCTGCCACGCCTGCGCCTTCGGCGTGACACGTTGCTGAATGCGCGCGGGGCCCCACCCCCACGCGCTGCGGCTCGACTCGCTAGGCCGAAGTTCCTGTAAGCGCGGAGCGAGTTTGCCGTTGCGTGACAAGCACTTGGCG
>JBBECO010000047.1:4512-6886 GCA_040881785.1 Vicinamibacterales bacterium | reverse complement strand
CGATCCAGAACGACATCCTCAAGGAATTCATCGCGCAGAAGGAGTACATCTTCCCGCCGCGGGAATCGATGCGGCTCATCACCGACATTTTCGCGTTCTGCGCGAAGGAAGTGCCCAAGTGGAACACGATCTCGGTGAGCGGGTATCACATCCGCGAAGCGGGCTCGACGGCGCTCCAGGAGCTGGCGTTCACGCTGCGCGACGGCATCGAATACGTCCAGTACGGCATCGACGCGGGTCTGGACGTGGACGACTTCGCGCCGCAGATCTCGTTCTTCTTCAACTCGCACAGCGACTTCTTCGAGGAGATCGCCAAGTTCCGCGCGGCCCGGAAGATCTGGGCCGACGTCATGCGCAACCGCTTCGGCGCAAAGAACGAGCGCTCGTGGAAACTGCGCTTCCACACGCAGACGGCCGGCGTGTCGCTCACGGCCCAGCAGCCGTACAACAATGTCGTCCGCACGGCGCTGCAGGCCCTGGCGGCAGTGCTCGGCGGCACGAACTCCCTGCACACCAATTCGCTCGACGAGGCCCTGGCGCTGCCGACGGCGGAAGCGGCGACGCTGGCGCTCCGCACGCAGCAGATCATTGCTGCCGAAAGTGGTCTCACCGGCACCGTGGATCCGCTCGGCGGCTCGTACTTCCTCGAAAAGCTCACGCTCGACATGGAGCGGGGCGCTCGCGAGTACTTCGCGACGATCGACCGGATGGGCGGCATGGTCGAAGCCATCGAGCAGGGGTACCCGCAGAAGGAGATTGCGGAAGCCTCCTACGTCTTCCAGCAGGCGGTCGAGCGCCGCGACAAGATCATCGTCGGCGTGAACGATTACGTGCAGGAGGACGAGCCGCCCCACCCGATCCTCTACATCGACGACACGGCCTCCGAGATGCAGCTCGGCCGGCTCGCCGAGTTGAAGACGACGCGCGACAACGCGCAGGTACGGCAGGCGCTGGACGCCCTGCGCGCCACGGCGCGCGGCGGCGGCAATACGATGTACCCGTTGCTCGACTGTGTGCGCGCGTATGCCACGGTCGGCGAGATGTGCGACGCGCTCCGCGAGGTCTGGGGCGAGTACGAAGAAGTTCCGTCGATTTAGCTCACCATGCAGAAAATCCGAGTCGTCATCGCCAAGCCCGGCCTCGATGGCCACGACCGCGGCGCGAAGGTCATCGCGCGCGCGTTGCGTGATGCCGGGATGGAAGTCATCTACATGGGGCTGCGCCAGACGCCCGACCAGATCGTCGCCGCCGCGCTCCAGGAGGACGCCGACGTCATCGGCCTCTCGATCCTCTCGGGTGCCCACATGCACATCTGCCCGCGCGTGATGGACCTCCTGAAGGAACAGGGGCTCGACGACGTGCTGGTGGTGATCGGCGGGATCATCCCCGACGTCGATATCCCGAAGCTGCAGAGCGCCGGGGTGAAGGGGATCTTTCTCCCGGGGACGCCCATGCAGGGGATCATCGACTTCATCAAGGGCAATGTCAGATCCCGCGTGGAGCAGGTGTAGACCGTGTCGCACAAGCTCCTGCTCGCCGATGACAGCGTGACGATCCAGCGGGTGATCGAGCTCACGTTCGCCGAGGAAGACATCACGGTCGTGGCCGTGGGCGACGGCCGGCGGGCCATCGAGCTCGTGCAGTCGGAGCGTCCCGACATCGTCCTCGCGGACGTCGGCATGCCGGAGCGCGACGGGTACGAAGTGGCCGCGTTCATCAAGGGCAGGCCGGATCTGGCGCACATTCCCGTCCTGCTGTTGACCGGCGCGTTCGAGCCGATCGACGAAGGGCGCGCGAAGGCCGCGGGCTGTGACGGCGTGCTCGTGAAGCCGTTCGAACCGCACATGGTGATCAGCCGTGTGAAGGACCTGATCGCCGGCCGGCGCCCCGCGGCCGATCTGCCGGCGGAGCAGACGCCCTCGCCCGAGACCGTGCGTGTGGCGCGGGGGCCGGAGGCAGCCGACACGCCTCCCCCGGCGACGGCGCCTGCCGAGGCGTATTTCGACCGTCTGGACGCCGCCTTCGCGTCGCTCGGGACCGCGCCGCCGTCGCCCTCAGCGCCGATGCGTGACGACTCGTTCGACATCACGCCCGAGCCCACCGGCGAGCCGGGCTTCGGTCTGGCGGACGCGCTGGCCAGCTGGGATCCCGCCACGAGCGCCCGTCCGCCGGTGCGTGAACCCAAGCCGACCTCCACGACTCCGCTGCCGACGCTCGCCGAAGCCTTCGCCGCGCTGCTCACGGCCGAGAAGGGGCAGCCCGTCACCGCTCCCGTCATCACCCGCGACGGCGTCGATGACGACGTGGTCGAGCAGGTGACCCGGCGGGTAATCGAACGGCTCGGCGACGCCGCCGTCCGCGACGTCGTCCTCGA
>JBBECO010000047.1:0-4412 GCA_040881785.1 Vicinamibacterales bacterium | reverse complement strand
CGTAGTACCATATGGGTTATGCCCGATGGCTTGGATCTGAGCCACCCGATCTCCGTCCCCGACAAACCCGCGCTCGAAGGTCTCGAACAGAAGTGGACGCACCGCTGGGAGGCGGACGGGGTTTACCGGTTCGACCGCACGCGCGAGCGCGCGGACGTGTACTCGATCGACACGCCGCCGCCCACGGTGAGCGGATCGCTGCACGTCGGCCACGTGTTCTCCTACACCCACACCGACGTCATCGCGCGCTTTCAGCGCATGCGCGGCAAAGCGGTGTTCTATCCGATGGGATGGGACGACAACGGTCTGCCGACCGAGCGGCGCGTGCAGAATTACTTCGGCGTCCGGTGTGATCCGTCGCTGCCGTACGACCCCGCGTTCGCGCCTCCCGAGAAGCCCGGCAAGCAGCCGATTCCGGTCTCCCGTCCGAACTTCATCGAGTTGTGCTCGCGCCTGACGGCCGAGGACGAGAAGGTCTTCGAGCATCTGTGGCGCCGTCTGGGGCTCTCGGTCGACTGGGGCATGACGTACGCGACGATCGACCGCCGGTCGCAGCGGATCTCGCAGCTCGCGTTCCTGCGGCTGCTGAACCGCGGCATCGCGTACCAGGTCGAAGCGCCGACGTTGTGGGACATCGACTTCCGCACGGCCGTCGCGCAGGCGGAGCTCGAAGACCGGGAACAGCCCGGCGCGTACCACAAGATCCGGTTCGCACAAGCCAATGGGTCCGGCTACGTCGAGATCGACACGACCCGGCCCGAGCTGATCCCCGCCTGCGTGGCGATCGTCGCGCATCCGGACGATCCGCGGTATCAGCCGCTCTTCGGCACCGAGGTCGTGACGCCGATCTTCGGCGTGCGCGTGCCGGTGAGGGCGCACACCCTGGCAGACCCCGAGAAGGGGACCGGGGCCGCGATGATCTGCACGTTTGGCGACGTGACCGACGTCGTGTGGTGGCGGGAGCTGCAGCTGCCCGTGCGCGCCATCATCCAGCCCAACGGCGCATTCAAACCTGTGACCTTCGGCGAGGCCGGATGGGAGTCGGTGGATGCTGCGCGCGCGCAGCAGTCCTACGATCAGGTGGCCGGGCTCTCGGGCGCCAAGGCGCGCGTCAAGATCGTCGAGATGCTGCGTGAAAGCGGAGACCTGCTCGGCGAGCCGCGGCCGATCACGCACGCGGTGAAGTTCTACGAGAAGGGGGACCGTCCCCTCGAGATCATCACCAGCCGCCAGTGGTTCATCAAGACGATGGAGTTCCGCGACCGGCTGCTGGCCCGGGGCGCCGAGCTGCAGTGGCACCCCGGGTACATGCAGGCCCGTCTCGAGAACTGGATCAACGGCTTGAACGGCGACTGGTGCGTGAGCCGGCAGCGGTTCTTCGGCGTCCCGTTCCCTGTCTGGTACACGGTCCGCGCGGACGGCACGGTGGATCACGATGCGCCGCTCGTGCCCGCCGAGTCGCGGCTGCCGCTGGATCCCTCGACCGACGTGCCGGACGGCTACGACGCCTCGCAGCGCGACCAGCCCGGCGGCTTCACCGGCGACAAGGACATCATGGACACCTGGGCGACATCGTCGCTGTCGCCGCAGATCGCCGCGCGCTGGGAGGAGGATCCGGATCTCTTCGCGCGCGTGTTTCCCATGGACGTCCGCCCGCAGGCGCACGACATCATCCGCACCTGGCTCTTCTCCACGTTGCTGCGGTCGGAACTGGAGCACGGCACGCTGCCCTGGCGTCACGCGGCGATCTCCGGCTGGGTCCTCGACCCCGACCGCAAGAAGATGTCCAAGTCGAAGGGGAACGTCGTCACACCGATGGGGCTGCTCGAAGAGCATGGCTCCGACGGCGTCCGCTACTGGGCCGCCAGCGGACGGCCCGGCACCGACACGGCGTTCGACACCGGCCAGATGAAGGTCGGACGCCGGCTGGCGATCAAGATCCTCAACGCCTCCAAGTTCGTCCTCGCCAATCCTTCGCCGAACGGCCCCGTCACGGCGGCCGTCGATCGAGGCCTGCTGACGGCGCTCGCGGCGATCGTCCGCGAATCGACGGCGGATTTCGAGGAGTACAACTACGCGCGCGTGCTCGAGCGGACGGAGACTTTTTTCTGGTCCTTCTGCGACGACTACCTCGAGCTCGTGAAGGGGCGGCGGTACGGCGACCAGGGTCCGGAGCTGGCCGCCTCCGCCAACGGCGCCCTGCTCGCCGCGTTGGACGTCATGCTGCGGCTCTTTGCGCCGTTCCTGCCCTTCGTCACCGACGAGGTGTGGTCGTGGTGGCGTCCCGGCACGATCCACACCGCCCCCTGGCCCGACGCCGATGCGCTGCTGCGGGTCTGCGCCCCTGCCGGTGAGGACCTCGAGGCCGTCGCGTCGCTCGAGTTCGCGGCGGCGGTGCTCGGCGCCATCCGGAAGAAGAAGTCGGAAGAACAGCGGCCGTTGAAAACACCGGTCGCGCGAGCGGTCATTCACGCGCCGCAGCACGAGCTCGACCTGCTCGCGCTGGTCGAGCAGGACCTCCGCGCGTCGGGCTTGATCCGGACGCTCGAAACGGTCCCCGCCGATGCGCGCGAGGTGATCGTGGAACTGGCTCCGCCGGAGCCTCCGCAGGAGAAGACCGCATGAAGTCCGTTCCCTTCGGGCCGATGGATCCCGGTCTGTATCGCGAGGTCGTGCGGCGCGCGCTGGCGGAGGACCTCGGCTGGGGTGACGTCACCACCGAAGCCACCGTCGATGCCGATCTTCGCGCCCGCGGGGAAATCGTCGCGAAATGCGACTGCGTCATCGCGGGGCTCGACGTCGCGGCCGAAGCGTTCCGGCAGCTCGATCCCGCGGTGGCCATCGACTTCCTCGAGACCGACGGGTCGCGGTGCGCGCACGGTGATGTCGTCGCCCGGCTCAGGGGCGCGGCCGGCGCCATGCTCACCGCCGAACGCACGGCGTTGAACCTGCTCCAGCGGCTGTCGGGGATCGCCACCCTCACGCGCGCGTTCGTGGACGCGGCGGCCGGCCGCATCACGATCCTCGACACGCGCAAGACCACGCCGACGCTGCGCGCCCTCGAGAAGTATGCCGTCCGCGCCGGCGGCGGCAGCAACCATCGCGACGGCCTGGACGATGCGATCCTGATCAAGGACAACCACATCCGGCTCGCCGGCGGCGTGGCGCAGGCGATGACGCGCATGCGCGCCGCCGGCCACGAGCTGCCGATCGAGATCGAGGCGCAGAGCCTCGCGCAGGTGGACGAGGCGATCGAGGCCGGGGCCGACATCATCCTGATCGACAATCTGCCGATCGCGCAGATTCACGAAGCCGTTCGGCGGATCGCCCGTCGCGCCCAGGTGGAAATCTCCGGTGGGGTGACGCTGGACCTGATTCCCGCGCTGGCGGCGACCGGCGCCGACTACGTCTCGGTCGGGGCGCTCACGCACTCGGCCCCTGCCGCCGACCTGAGCTTCGAGCTCGAACCGGATGCCTGAGGCGCTGCCGGCGGAGTACGCCGCGCCGCTGCGCGCGACGGCCGGCCGGCGCGATCCCTTCGGCAACCGGATCCTGTACTTCAGTGAGATCGGTTCGACGAACGACGAGGCCGCGCGGCTGGCCGATCGCGGCGCTCCGGAGGGCACCACCGTGGTGGCCGCGGCGCAGACCGCCGGCCGCGGACGCTTCGGGCGCGCCTGGTTCTCGCCGCCTGGCGCGGGCCTGTATATCTCCGTCGTTATCCGCAATCCCCGCGTTGCTCCGCTCCTGACGCTCGCCGGCGGCGTGGCGGTCGCCGAAGGGATTCGCGCCGCCACCGCGCTTCCCGTTGGCATCAAGTGGCCGAACGACATCGTCGTGGCTGCCGGCCTGGGGCGACGCCGCAAGCTCGCAGGGCTTCTCGCGGAAGCGTCAACGACCCCGGATGGCCTGCAGCATGTCGTCCTCGGGATCGGGATCAACATCCGGGAGAGCGCCTATCCCGCTGACATCGCGGACGTGGCCACGTCCCTGGAAGGTGAGCTCGGACGGGCCGTCGATTCCGGCGTGGTTCTCGCCGAATGCCTGTGCGCGCTGGCGTCCCGCGTGGGGGACCTGGCCGCGGGCAATACGAGCGCGGTGCTCTCGCGCTGGACTGAACTGGCGCCTTCAGCGACCGGCAGCCGGGTCGAGTGGGATACCCCCGGGGGGTCGCTCACCGGCGTCACGTCTGGGATCGCGGAAGATGGCGCCCTGATCGTCCGAACCCGCGACGGGCTCGAGTACATACGTTCAGGACCGGTAAGGTGGCTGTGAGGGAACTGACGCTGTGGGTGCAGGGGACTGACGCTGCGGGTGCGGGGAAGCCTCCCGCACCCTCGGCGAAGTCTCCCGCACCTGTTGGCTCTCACGTTAATCCGTAATCCCTCCGACGGATCTCCTCGGATTCTCCC
>JBBECO010000046.1:0-6988 GCA_040881785.1 Vicinamibacterales bacterium | reverse complement strand
GTTTAACAACCCACCCGCTGTCCAAAGACGGCACCGCAAAGAACGCGGAGAACGCTAAGGACTTTTAGGAAAGAGAAAACCGAAGAAGTCTCTGCGTCCTTGGCGTCCTTGGCGGTGTGTCCTCTGACAGCGTGGCCTGTGTCCCGCGGCCGAAATTCGGTGACAAATTATGTGGCGCGGAGCCGGCGGCGCGCTTTGGCGAGCTCGTGCTGCTTCTTGCGGTCGAGCGGCGGGAAGTGGAGGTCGAGGCTCTCGAGCGCCTCGATGATGACCTTCGCGACCGCCAGGCGGGTGAACCACTTGTTGTCGGCCGGGATGACGTGCCACGGCGCGCTGCGGGTGCTCGTGGCCCCCATCGCCAGCTCATACGCCCGCATGTAGTCGCCAAAGTGCAGCCGCTCGTTCACGTCGCTGATCGAGAACTTCCAGTTCTTCGCCGGGTCGTCCAGACGGGCGAGAAACCGGCGGCGCTGCTCTGCACGCGAGACGTGGAGGAACAGCTTCCGGATCACGGTGCCGTTCCGGCACAGGTACCGCTCGATGTCGCGGATATCTTCGTACCGCTGGTTCCAGATGCGTGACGTGACGCGGTCCGGCGGAAGGCGCTGCGCCTGCAGCAGCTCGGGATGCACGCGCACCACCAGGACTTCCTCGTAGTACGACCGGTTGAAGACGCCGATGCGGCCGCGCTCGGGCAGCACCTTGAGCGACCGCCACATGAAGTCGTGATCGAGCTCTTCGGGCGACGGCGCCTTGAACGTGAAGACCTGGGTGGCCTTGGGATCGAGGCCGCGCATCACGTGCTTGATCGCGCTGTCCTTGCCGGCGGCGTCCATGGCCTGGAAGATCAGCAGCAGCGAATAACGGTCCTGCGCGTAGAGGATCTCGGTGAGCTCGTGCAGGCGCTTCGTGGCCGTCTTCAGCAGCCCCTTCGCCTCCGCTTCCGACGCGTACGGCGCCGTGTCGGCCGGGTCGTACTGAGACAGGCGCACGCGTTCGTGCGGCCTGACCAGGAACCGGGAGGTAGACAGCGCCTTCACGACGACTTCCTGCGGGGCCGATAGACGTGCGTCGCGTGCCCGAAGAAGACCTCCGCCGCTTCCATGAGCGTCTCCGACAGCGTCGGGTGCGGGTGGATGCTCATCTTGAGGTCGGTCGCGTTGGCGCCCATCTCCACGGCGAGCACCCCTTCCGCGATCAGCTCGCCGGCGCCAGGTCCGACGATCCCGACACCAAGGATCCGCTCGGTCTTCGGGTCGAGTACCAGCTTCGTCAGCCCGTCGGAGCGGTCCAGCGTGAGCGAACGCCCCGAGGCGCCCCACGGGAACCGCGCGATCGTGACGTCCCGCTTCTGCGTCTGCGCATCGGCCTCCGTGAGCCCGCACCAGGCCAGCTCCGGATCCGTGAACACGACGGCGGGAATCGCGAGCGGCTCGAAGGCGACCTTCTGTCCCGCGATCGCTTCCACGGCCGTGCGCCCTTCGTGCGACGCCTTGTGCGCCAGCATCGGCTCCCCGACCACGTCACCGATCGCGTAGATCGTGGGCTCGGCCGTCTGCCGCGCGGCGTTGACCTCGACGAACCCGCGTGGAGTGACGGCTACCTTCGTCTTCTCGATCCCCGGTACGGCGTTCGGCTTCCGGCCGATCGACACGAGCACCCGGTCGAACGTCTGCTCCGGTGTCCCGCCGGCCCCCTGGCCGGGCTCGAAGGTCACGGCGATCCCGTTCTTCTGGGCCTTCATCCCGACGACCTTCGTGTTGAGGAGGACACCCTCGCACATCGATTCGATCCGCTTTGCCAGCACGTTGACCAGATCGCGGTCGGCGCCCGGCAACAATCCGTCCGTCATCTCGACCACGGTGACCTTCGTGCCGAGCGCGGCGTAGACGCTGCCCAGTTCCAGTCCGATGTAGCCGCCGCCCACGACGAGCAGGCCTTTCGGGATGTCGGGCAGTTCGAGGGCGCTCGTGGAGTCCATCAACCGGGGACTCTCGATCGACAGCCCGGGAACCGTGGCGGGATGGGAGCCGGTGGCGATGATCGCGTGCTCGAACGTGAGCGACTGGGTCTGGCCGTCCTCTGTCTTCAGCTCGAGCGTCCTGGCATCGACGAACGACGCCGTCCCCTGGATGTAGGTGATCTTGCGCTGCTTCGACAGCTGGCCGAGCCCGCCGGTGAGCTGGGTTACGACCTTGGTCTTGAAGGCGCGCAGCCGGTCGAGGTCGATCTTCGGCGCGCCGAAGGTGATCCCCCACGCGTCGGCATGCTTCGCGTCGTTGAGGACCTCGGCCACGTGCAGGAGGGCTTTCGACGGGATGCACCCGCGATACAGGCAGACGCCGCCGGGATTGGGTGAGGGATCGATGAGTGTCACCTGCATCCCGAGGTCCGCCGCGTAAAACGCGGCCGCATAGCCCCCGGGACCGGCGCCTATCACAGCAAGTTGAGTGGAAGGCATGTTTACCTAACGAACCGTCACGAATTCACCGCAAAGAGCGCAAAGGACGCGGAGCCAATTTTTGTGGGCTTTGCGTCCTCGGCGTCCTTTACGGTGATGGTCTTTGAGACACCTATAAGGCCAGCACAAAGGGCTGCTCGAACGCCTCGCAGACCCAGCGCAGGAAGCGCGCGGCGTCGGCGCCGTCGATGACCCGGTGATCGTACGAGAGTGACAGCGGCAGCATCAGGCGCGGCTGAAACGACGCCCCGTCCCACACCGGCTCCTGCGCGCCGCGCGAGATGCCGAGGATCGCCACTTCCGGCCAGTTGACGATCGGCGTGAACGACGTGCCGCCGATCCCGCCGAGATTGGTGATCGTCATCCCGCCGCCCTGCATCTCGTCGAGCGACAGCTTCCCGCCGCGCGCCTTCTCGCTCACCGTGGCGAGCTCGGCCGACAGCGCGAGAATCCCCTTGCGATCGACATCCCGGATGACCGGCACGAGCAGGCCGCGGTCGGTGTCGGCCGCCACCCCGATGTGAATGGCTTTCTTGTAGATGATCTCGCTGCGCGCCGGGTCGATCGAGGCGTTGAACTGCGGAAACTGCCGCAGGGCCCCCGCCACGATCTTCAGCGCGATCGCCGTGATCGTCAGTTTGCCGCCGGCCTGCTCCGCCTGCGGGCCGTACTGCTTCCGGAGCGCCTCGAGGGCGGTGATGTCGGCCGTGTCGTGCTGCGTGACGTGGGGGATGGCGGTCCACGCATGGCCCAGGTGCTCCGCCGTCTTCCGGCGGATGTTGCTCATGGGCTTCCGCTCGACCTCCCCCCACTTGCTGAAGTCGGGCAGCGGCGACGACACGATTCCGCCGTCCGTGGTGAGCGACCCAGGCGAAGCCTGGGGAGCCGAACCAGTCACGACGCCCTTCACATAGGCCTGGAGGTCGTCGATGCCGATCCGGCCGCCTTCACCGGTGCCGGCGACCTGCGCGATGTCGACGCCCAGCTCGCGCGCCATACGGCGGACGGACGGCGCAGCGGGTGCGGCCGGTCCCGATGGCGCGGCGGGCTCTCCCGCGGACGGCGGGAGCGCCGGCCGTGCGCCGCGGTTGATGTCCACGACTTCCCCGCGCTTTGGACGCGGCGTCTCGGTGGCGTCCTGCGCCTGTGGCGGCTCGGCTTCACCCTCGCCACGGTCCGCTTCGGCCCGCTGCGCGCCTCCTGCGACGGCCTTCGGCTCCGCGGCGGCCTTCTGGCTCAGGCCCCCGTCTTCCGCGGCCGCGGCGGGCTGCGCTTTCGGCGTCGGCGCGTCCTCTTCTTCAGCGTCTTCAGCGGAGGCCTTGGCCTCCTCCTTCGGCGCCTCGCCCTCCTCGGACGTCGCGGCGCCCCCCTCGTCGAGCGTGAGGACCACTTGCCCGACCTTGACCTTGTCGCCCGGCTTGACCGTGATCTCCTTCACCGTGCCTGCGACGTCGGAGGGCACTTCGATCGTGGCCTTGTCGGTTTCGAGCTCGAGCACCGGCTGATCCTTCGCGAGGCTATCGCCGGCCTTCACGAGGATGCGCACGACATCACCGGAGGTGATGTTCTCGCCGAGCTCGGGAATCTTGAATTCAGTCATATGTGCTTCGCCCGCAATGCTGAATGCTGCGCCCTTCAGCATTCAGCATTCAGCCTTCAGCATTCCCTTAGTCCTTGGCTGGATTTTTCTTCTTCGGATCGATCCCGAAGTCCTTGATCGCCTTGGCGACGACCTTCGGTTCGATCTCGCCGTTCTGTGCCAGCTCGGCGAGGGTCGCCAGCGCGATGTAGCGCGACTCGACCTCGAAGAACTCCCGCAGTTCTTTCCGCGCCTCGCTGCGGCCGAACCCGTCGGTGCCGAGCGCACGGACGCGCCGGGGCATCCAGCGATCGATCGAGGCCGGCAGTACCTTGAGGTAGTCGGACGCGGCCACGATCACGCCCTGGGTGTCCTTCAGCGCCTGGGTGACGTAGGGCACTTTCGGCGTCTCGCCGGGGTTGAGCATGTTCCAGCGATCGCAGGCGTGCGCTTCGCGATAGAGCTCGTTGTAGCTCGTCACGCTCCAGACGTCGGCGGCGACGCCGTATTTCTCGAGCAGGCCGGCGGCCGCGCGCACCTCGTTGAGGATCGTGCCGCTGCCGAGCAGCTGCGCCCTGGCCTTGGCCTTGCCGTTGGCGGCCGTGCTGAACCGGTACATCCCCTTGAGGATCCCTTCGCGCACGCCCTCGGGCATCGCCGGCATCTCGTACTGCTCGTTCATGACGGTCAGGTAGTAGAAGACGTTCTCCTGGTCGCGATACATCCGGCGGATGCCGTCCTGGATGATGACGGCGAGCTCGTAGGCATAGGCCGGATCGTACGAGACGCAGTTCGGCGTCGCGAGCGAATAGACGTGGCTGTTGCCGTCCTGATGCTGCAGCCCTTCGCCCGCGAGGGTCGTGCGGCCGGCGGTGGCGCCGAGCAGGAAGCCGCGCATCCGCGAGTCGGCGCCGGCCCAGATCAGGTCGGCCACGCGCTGGAACCCGAACATCGAATAGAAGATGAAGAACGGGATGGTGTTGACGCCGTAGGTCGCGTAGGCGGTGCCCGCGGCGATGAACGACGACATCGACCCGGCCTCGGTGATGCCTTCCTCGAGGATCTGCCCGTCGGTCGCCTCCTTGTAGTACAGGAGCGTGTCCATGTCCACCGGATCGTAGCGCTGGCCGACGTGCGAGTAGATGCCGACGGCGCGGAAGAGCGACTCCATGCCGAACGTGCGCGCTTCGTCGGGGACGATCGGCACGATGAGATCGCCGATCTCCTTGTTGCGCAGCAGCTGCGACAGCAGCCTCACGAACACCATCGTCGTCGAGGCCTTGCGCTCCTCGGTGCCCTTGAAGAACTCCTCGAAGATCGGATCGATCGGCGCGTTGATGGGTTCGACCTTCACGCTGCGCGACGGCACGAAGCCGCCGAGCGCCTTCCGGCGCTCGCGCATGTACTGCAGCTCCGGGCTGTCGTCGGCCGGACGGTAGAACGGGGCTTCGGCGATCTCTTCGTCCGAGACCGGGATCCCGAAGCGCGTGCGGAACGAGCGGAGGTCCCCCTCGTTCATCTTCTTCTGCTGGTGCGTGATGTTCTTGCCCTCGCCCGCTTCCCCGAGGCCGTAGCCCTTGATGGTGCGCGCGAGGATCACCGTCGGCTGCCCGGTGTGCTCCGTGGCGGTCTTGTAGGCGTTGTAGACCTTGACGGGATCATGGCCGCCGAGCCGGAGCCGCTTGAGCTGGTCGTCCGAGAGGTGCTTGACCATGTCGAGCAGCCGCGGGTCGGTCCCGAAGAAGTGCTCGCGCAGGTAGGCGCCATCCTCGACGGCGTACTTCTGGTACTGACCGTCCACGACTTCGCCCATGCGCTTGGTGAGCAGGCCGTCGTGGTCCTTGGCGAGCAGGGGATCCCAGTCGCTGCCCCAGATCACCTTGATCACGTTCCAGCCGGCGCCGCGGAAGACCGCTTCCAGCTCCTGGATGATCTGGCCGTTGCCCCGTACGGGACCGTCGAGCCGCTGCAGATTGCAGTTGATGACGAAGACCAGGTTGTCGAGCTTCTCGCGCGCCGCCAGGCTGATCGCACCGAGCGACTCGGGCTCGTCGGTTTCGCCGTCGCCGAGAAACGCCCAGACTCTCTGCTTCGTCGGCTTTTTGAGCCCGCGATCCTCGAGGTACCGCTGAAAGCGCGCCTGGTAGATCGCCATGATGGGCCCGAGGCCCATCGAGACGGTCGGGAACTCCCAGAACTCCGGCATCAGCCACGGATGCGGATACGACGACAACCCGCCGCCCTCGGCGAGCTCGCGCCGGAAGTTGTGGAGCTGCTCGACCGAGAGGCGCCCTTCGAGAAACGCACGGGCGTAGATCCCCGGGGACGCGTGTCCCTGGAAGTAGATGATGTCGCCTTCGTTGTCTTTCTTGCCCTTGAAGAAATGGTTGAAGCCCACTTCGTAGAGCGTGGCGGCCGAGGCGTACGTGGAGATATGACCGCCGATGCCTTCCGACAGCCGGTTGGCGCGCACGACCATCGCCATGGCGTTCCAGCGGACGAGGCTCTTGATCCGGCGCTCGACCTCCTGGCTGCCCGGGATCGGGGTCTCGTCTTCGGGACGGATGGAGTTGACGTAGGCCGTCACGGCCGTGAACGGCAGCGCCACACCCGACCGGCGGGCGTGGTGGCGCAGCGAGGCCAGCAACCGCTGCACGCGCCCGCGGTCCCCCTGCTGGATGACGTAGTCGAGCGACTCGCGCCACTCGCGCTGTTCGAGCGCCTCCAGCTCGGAGGTGTCGTCCACTGCCTGTTTCCTCATCGCGTGTGCATCCTCTGGAATTTCGCCATTGCTGTAAGCCTCTTATTGTAGTCCTGTCAGCAGGAGGAGGCTACTCAGCCGCACGATGGCATAATGTCGGCGCCGTCAGCGAACACTACGATTTACCATTTTCCATTTTCCATTTACCATCCCGGTCCGTCATCGGCTTCCCGTGAAACCCGATGAC
>JBBECO010000045.1:0-7164 GCA_040881785.1 Vicinamibacterales bacterium | reverse complement strand
CTAGTGGGCGGCCTGGCGCTCATTTGGATCGAGCTGCATGAGGTCAGCCCGCGCTCCGATATGAGCCTGGACGATGGCTTCAGCGGCGGCCATAGCCGCGGCGTCGCCATTTCGGTAGACCTGATTGGCCTCGATCAGATCCTTCTGGCTGCTCGGGACCGAATCCACGCTGTCGTAGATGGCCGTGACGGGGCAGGCCGGCACGCACGCCCCACAGTCGATACACTCTTCCGGGTGGATGTAGAGCATGGTCGCGGCTTCGAACTCGGGTGCATCCTTGCGCGGGTGGATGCAGTCGACGGGACAGACGTCGACGCACGCCGTGTCTTTGGTTCCAATGCACGGATCCGTGATGACAAAAGGCATGGTTCTCCTGAATCCTCACGCGGTATAAGCCGGCCCGTAGAGTTCTGGTCACAGCATATTCAGCTGGAGTTTGGCCGCCGCCGACATCATCGACGGCTCCCAAGGCGGCTCGAAGACGACCTCGACCGTCGCCGCGGTCACGCCCCCGATCGCCTTCATCTTTCTTTCCACCTCCTGAGGCAGCTCAGCGGCCGACGGGCAATTGGGCGAGGTGAGGGTCATCCGGACTCCGACCGCGCCGGACGGATCCACCTTGATCTCATAGATCAGGCCGATCTCCCAGATGCTGACAGGGATCTCCGGGTCGAAGACCGTCTGCAGGGCCTCGATGATGTTGGCCTCGATCACCAGAGGGTTCACAGAGGTTGTATCCATTGTTGTGTCCATCGCACATAAGCTGGAGCGATCCGCTGCCTGTTGGAGTGAGAACAGTTCCCGGTGGAAGTCGCGTCGGTCCGATCAGGCGAAGAGCCTCCACACTTTGTCCAGCGCCGCGACGAGGGCGTCGATCTCTTCGCGAGTGTTGTAGAACGCCAGGGACGCCCGCGCCGTCGCGGGCACCCCAAGCCGCTGCATCAGCGGCATGCAGCAGTGATGGCCCGTGCGAATGGCGATCCCTTGCCGGTCCAGAACGGTCCCGATATCATGCGGATGCGCTTCGTCCATCACGAAGGCGAGGATGCCAGCCTTCTCGTTCGCCGTGCCCGTCAGGTGTACGCCCGCGACCTGGGAGAGCGCCTCGGTCCCGTACGCCAGCAGGTCGCGCTCGTAGGCAGTCATCCAGTCCCGATCAATGCTGTTCAGGTAATCAATCGCGGCGCCCAGTCCGATCACGCCGGTGATATTCGGGGTCCCCGCCTCGAACTTGTACGGGACGACGTTGTACTGCGTCTTCTCGAATGTGACGGAGCTGATCATGTCACCGCCGCTCTGGTACGGCGGCATGGCGTCCAGCAGGGCCGCCTTGCCGTACAGGACGCCGACGCCTGTCGGCCCAAACAGCTTGTGTCCGGAGAACACATAGAAATCGCAATCCAGTTGCCGTACATCAACTTTCAGGTGCGAGACAGCCTGAGCCCCATCGATGAGGACCGGAATGCCGAAGCGGTGCGCCTTCTCGACAATCTGGCGAACGGGATTGATCGTGCCAAGCGCGTTCGAGACGTGCACCACAGCGACGAACTTCGTACGCTCGTTGAGCAGCTTCTCGTATTCCTCCAGCAGCAGCTCGCCCTTGTCCGTCATGGGGATGACGCGGAGGCGCGCGCCCGTCTGCTCGCACAGGATCTGCCAGGGCACGATATTGGAGTGGTGCTCCATCGTGGAAACCACGATCTCGTCCCCCGCCTGAACGCGCTGTCGCCCGTACGTCTGCGCCACGAGATTGATGCCCTCGGTCGTGCCGCGCACGAAGACGATCTCCCGCGACTCGGCAGCGTTCAGGAACCGCTGCACCTTGCTCCGCGCATCTTCGTACGCCTGGGTCGCCTGCTCGCTCAAGAGATGCACGCCGCGGTGAATGTTCGCGTTCTCATCGGTGTAGCACCGCGTCAGCGTCTCGATAACGGCCCGAGGTTTCTGCGTGGTCGCCGCATTATCGAGGTAGACGAGCGGCTTGCCGTGCACCGTCCGGCGCAGAATGGGGAAGTCGTTCCGAATGCGGTAGACGTCGAGCGCCTTACCCTTGGCGCAGACCTCCGAACGAACCTCAGTCACGCTACCCATAACACGTCCTCCTTCGAATCCCGTCGGGCGCTGCGCCAGTAACGTCTTCTCGCACGCACACGTTCTTACGCTCGAGCATCGGTATGCTCACTCCAGTCATCTCGAGCGTTAGCCAAGAGGTCTCCCAGCTTCGCAGCGAACGCTGACCGTGCCATCACTTCATCCACGCCGGCCGAGCGCGCGGCCTCGATGAGGGCGACCTGCACATGCGATACAAACCCGATCGTTCGGATGCGAGCGAGCGATACGTCGGCCTTCAACCCAGCGATTGTGGAGAGCGGCTGCAGGCGCTGGCTGTTCAAATCAAAGATGGCCAGCGCAGGCCTCAGTGCCCGCGCCTGCTCGAGGACGTCTTCGGGTGAGCGGGCAAACACCACGTCCACGCCGCGCTGTGTGGCGGCTGCGTGGATTTTGGACGTGAACAGCAGATCGTCGACGGCGGCCAGAATCATCGCGTTACCCGACGCTTCCCTCGAGGCTCACGCTCAGCAGCTTCTGGGCTTCCACGGCAAACTCCATCGGCAGCTCGCGGAAGACTTCCCGGCAGTACCCGCTGACGATCAGGTTCACGGCGTCCTCGGTCGAGAGGCCGCGCTGGCGGCAATAGAAGATCTGGTCCTCGCCGATCTTCGAGGTGGACGCTTCGTGTTCCACCCGCGCCGACGCGTTCTTGATCTCCAGGTACGGGAACGTGTGGGCGCCGCACTGATCGCCGATGAGCAGCGAGTCGCACTGCGAGTAGTTGCGCGCGCCGTGCGCCTGCTTGCCGATCTTCACCATGCCGCGGTACGTGTTCTGGCCGTGCCCCGCCGAGATCCCCTTCGAGACGATCGTGCTCTTCGTGTTCTTCCCGATGTGGATCATCTTGGTGCCGGTGTCCGCCTGCTGCCAGTTGTTGGTCGTGGCGACTGAATAGAACTCGCCGATCGAATTGTCGCCCAGCAGGATGCAGCCCGGGTACTTCCACGTGATGGCGGACCCGGTCTCGACCTGCGTCCAGGTGATCTTGGAGTTCACGCCAGCCGCTTTGCCGCGTTTGGTCACGAAATTGAAGATGCCGCCCTTGCCGTCCTTGTCGCCCGGATACCAGTTCTGGATCGTCGAGTACTTGATCGTGGCGTTGTCGAGCGCGACGAGCTCCACGACGGCCGCGTGCAACTGGTTCTCGTCCCGCATTGGCGCCGTGCAGCCCTCGAGATAGCTCACGTGCGCGCCGGCGTCCGCGATGATGAGGGTGCGCTCGAACTGCCCGGTCCCCTTGGCGTTGATGCGGAAGTAGGTGGACAGCTCCATCGGGCACCGCACGCCCTTCGGGATGTAGGCGAACGAGCCGTCGCTGAACACTGCGGAGTTCAGGGTGGCGAAGAAGTTGTCGGTGTAGGGCACGACCGAGCCGAGATACTTCCGCACGAGATCGGGATGCTCCTGCACCGCCTCGGAGAACGAGCAGAAGATGATCCCGAGATCGCCGAGCTTCTTCTTGAACGTCGTGCCGACCGAGACACTGTCGAACACGGCGTCGACCGCGACGCCGGCGAACAGCTTCTGTTCCGCGAGCGGAATCCCGAGCTTCTCGAAGGTGGCGCGGATTTCCGGGTCGACCTCGTCCATGCTGGTGAGCGCCGGCATCTTCTTCGGCGCCGAGTAGTAGATGATGTCCTGGTAGTCAATCGGATCGTACTTGACGTTCTGCCACCTCGGCTCCTTCATCGTCGTCCACAGCCGATAGGACTTCAACCGCCACTCGAGCAGCCAGTCGGGCTCATTCTTCTTCGCGGAGATCAGCCGGATGGTGTCCTCGTTCAAGCCCTTGGGGACCGACTCGGTCTCGATCTCCGTGACAAATCCGTATTTGTACTCTTGCGTTGCAAGTGCTTCGATGGTGTCCGTGGCCGTCGGCATGGTGTCTCCTTGTCAGCGCCGTTTTGAGTCAAGTGGGACGTCTTCATTCCGAAAAACGCGGACGCCCTTACCTTCGATGGTGGCCCCCCGAGCGGGTCGAAGGGCCGCCGGTGGCCCGATGAATCAATGCATCAATGGTGCAAGAGTGACCAGTCAGCGCGCGACCGATTCCTTCGCGCAGTGCCTCTCGAACACGGCGGTCAACTGCTGCGCAATCGTTTCGGCCGTCTGGTTCTCGATCTGATGCCGCTCCATCATGTAGAGGAGCTTGCCGTCACGCAGAATGGCGATAGACGGAGACGAGGGTGGATAGCCAGTTACGTAGCTCCGTGCCCGCTCCGTCGCCTCGGTGTCAGCGCCCGCAAACACCGTCGTCACCAGATCCGGCCGCACCGGATGCTGAAGCGCCAGTGCGATACCGGGGCGTGCCTTGCCGGCCGCACACCCGCAGGTAGAGTTCACGACAACCATCACCGTACCTGACGTCTTTGTCAGAGCGTCGTCGACCTCAGCCGCTGTGCGCAGCTCGCAGACGCCGAGCCGGGTCAGCTCCTCACGCATCGGGGCAATAAATAATTCGGGATACATAACCGTACTCCTTTCAGTGTTGTTCTCAATCTCACGCGTGTTGAATCGTGGTTGTTCGTTCCTCGTGCGTCTGCCGTGTGCCCGTACAGATCGGGCAGGGGCAGAGCGCCCGCAGATACTCGTACGTGTAGATGCCCGTTGAGTGCCCGTCGCTCCAGTTGAAGCGAATGGCATATCGGCCCGTCGGATCCATCGCAAGCGGATGAACGTCTTTGCTGATCGATTCCTCGCGAAGCCGTCTTCTGCCCGACAGCTCGTCCACACACCCTGCACAGGGACAGGCGAAGCGCAAGCCATAGCCGGTGTAGACGCTCTGGTGCCCGTCCTTCCACGCGATCCGGACCTCCCTCGGGGAGGGCTGCGTCATCTCCGCCGGCTCCGGACGATCGGTGGCCGCGCCGCCCAGATTGAGGATGCTCACTCCCGCTGCGAGGTTCTCGGCGACGCGGACGAAAGCGCGGGCGCTCGTCGAATCGGGCATCGACTCGACAATGGGGCGTCCCCGGTCGGACGAGGTCCGGATATCTGTCGAGAGGGGGATCTCCCCGAGGAACGGGAGGTCGTTTGCCATGGCGTGCCGCCGGGCGCCGCCGCTGCCAAAGATTTCTTCACGCTGGCCGCAGTGTCCGCACTCGAAGCCACTCATGTTCTCGATGAGCCCGAGGATCGGGACCCGAAGCTTTTTGAACATGAGGATGGCCTTTTCCGCCACCTGAAATGCAAGATCCTGCGGGGTCGATACGATGGCCGCGCCGGTGAGCGGGATCTTCTGACAGAGGCTCAACTGGACATCCCCGGTGCCCGGAGGGAGATCGACCAGCAGGTAGTCGAGCTCGCCCCAGTCCACGCCGCCGATAAACTGGTCCACCATCTTGGCGAGCATGGGGCCCCGCCAGATGACGGCCTCACCTTTGGGCACGAAGAAGCCCATCGACATGATCTTGACCCCGTAGTGGACGGGAGGAACGATCTTGCCAGCCCCCGGTCCGGGCGGGATGTGAGCCCCCATGAGGATCGGGATACTCGGCCCATACACGTCGGCGTCCATCAAGCCCACTCGCGCGCCAAGCTTCGCGAGGGCGATGGCCAGGTTCGCGCTGACGGTAGACTTTCCGACGCCGCCCTTTCCGCTGCCGACGGGCACGACGTTCTTCACGAGCGGCAGCAGCTTGTCCTTCTCCGCCGACTGGGTCGCGCGCACCTGCGAGGTCATGGTGATATCGACGTGCGTGATGCCAGGCAGCGAGAGCACGACGCGACGCGCGTCCTCCTGCATCTGCTCCCGCACGGGGCACGCGGGCGTCGTCAGCTCGACCGTGAAGGCGACGTTCGCCCCGTCGATCCGCAAGCCCTTGATGAACCCGAGCGACACGATATCGCGGTGGATGTCAGGATCTTTGATTGTCGCCAATGCGCTGAGGACCGCCTGTTCAGTAACCATCTCTCTCCCTCGACGCCTCTAAGTTATGTGACGTGCATCAATGCGTCTTCGCGCTGAGCAGCACGACCCATGTCTTCACCTCTCAGCGGGATCCTCTGTGCGAGTTCAAGCGTGGAGTCGGGGGACACCAGATGGCACACCACCCCTTTTTGCTGAACCTCTCTGACTGGGCCGACCGGGCGAGTGGAGATGGCGACGATAGGAAGTTTGGGGTCAATTCGCCTGGCGATCGAGACGAGAAAGAGGCTCTCGAGGCCAGGGGTTTCAAGATCGAGGATGAGACCATCAAACGACAGAGCCAGGAGGGTCTGCACCGCTTCCATCCCCCGGCGGCAGACCGTAAAACGAAAGGCTCCCTGGCCCGACCCGAGGCGCAGTGAGGTGACCAGTGGAGCGTTAGGACGTGTCAATAAACAAGATTTACATTGACGAGTTAACGGCGTACACTGCGGGGCGTGGCGGTTCCACGCGCGCTGAAGCAGAAGGTCGCCCTGCTGTGGCCGCATTTGGACGAGCGTGCGCGGCGATTGTTTGCCGCGAGTGAAGCTCGACAACTCGGGCACGGCGGGGTGTCGCTTGTCAGTCGAGCCTGCGGCCTGTCGCGCGTCACGATCACAAAAGGCTTGGAGGAGCTGGGGGAACCGCCGCTGCCCCCTGGTCGGGTTCGCCGCCCGGGCGGAGGACGGCCGGCGCTCGTCGCGCGCGATCCGGACCTGCCGAGTCGCTTGGAGGCGCTGGTCGAGCCGCTGAGCCGGGGCGATCCCGAATCGCCGTTGCGCTGGACCAGCAAGAGTACGCGGGCGTTGGCGGCGGAGCTCGCCGCGCAGCACTATCGCATCAGTCATGAGAAGGTGGCGCAGTTGCTGCGACAGATGGACTACAGCCTGCAGGGAAATCGCAAGACGGAGGAGGGTGACGATCACCCGGACCGTGACGCGCAGTTTCTGTATATCAACGACCAGGTGCGTCGGGCGCTCGCCGCGAAACGTCCGGTGATCTCGGTCGACACGAAGAAAAAGGAGCTCCTCGGCAATTACCAGAATGCGGGGCGGCAGTGGCGACCAACGAAGACGCCGGACCGGGTCCAGGTCCACGACTTCCCGGCACCTTCCGTCCCGCGGGCGTATCCGTACGGCATTTAC
>JBBECO010000044.1:5132-41935 GCA_040881785.1 Vicinamibacterales bacterium | reverse complement strand
GCAGCCCTAAAAGGCGTGCGCTACACCCCGAAACGGAGTTCGGCATCCGCCCGCTGCATTCCGCACCGCATCCCGGATACCGGTCTAAATCAAGGTATACTTACGGGTTCCTGCATGCTCATCGACCTCAGCCAGCTGCACGGGCAGCCCAAGCACTACGAGCGCCGGTTCGAGCCCTCGGCCTTCGACCCCCAGGACGACGACTACCGCGTCGCCGCACCGGTGGACCTGGTCCTCGACGTGGAAAAGGCCGGCGGCCACGCCTTCCGGGCGGTCGGACGGGCGACGACGACGTTGAGGCTGGAGTGCGGCCGGTGCCTGGACGATTTCGAGCTGCCGTTCGACGCGACGTTCGACCTCCGGTACGTGCCGGCCATCGATGCGGCGGCCGAGCCGGAACGTGAAATTTCTGAAGACGACCTGGCGACCTCGTTCTACCGAGAGGGGCAGCTGGACGTCCTCGATCTGCTCCGCGAGCAGTTTCAGCTCGCGTTGCCCATGAAACCGCTGTGCGCCGAGTCGTGCCGCGGACTGTGCCCCGTTTGCGGGGCCAACCTGAACCGCACCGAGTGCGGCTGCACGCCGAAGTGGGAAGATCCCAGGCTGGCGCCGCTGAAGGGGCTGTTGACCCCCGACAAGGAGAATTGACACCGTGCCTAATCCCAAACGGCGGCATTCGAAGACCCGCACCGCCAAGCGCCGCACCCACGACACCCTGAAGCCCGTGCCGGTCGGCACCTGTCCGCAGTGCCAGGAGTCGAAGGCGCCGCACCAGGTGTGTCTCACCTGCGGCTACTACAAGGGCCGTCAGGTCAAGGCGGTCGAAGAGGCGTAGGCGAGCGTCCAGCCTCCCGCTTCCAGCTTCCCGCTGGCAGCTGGCAGCTGGCAGCTGGAAGCTGAATGCGCATAGCCATTGACGCCATGGGCGGCGACGACGCCCCTGGCAGCATCATCGACGGAGCGCTTGTCGCCGCGCGGCACCTGCAGATCGGCCTCCTCCTGGTCGGCGACCGCGCGCTGATCGAGCGCGAGCTGGCCCGGCATCCGGGCGCGGGCGCGCTCGACCTCGAGATCCTCCACACCACCGAACACGTCGGCATGGCCGAGCAGGCCTCCGCCGCGCTGCGGCGCAAGCCGCGCGCGTCGATCCGCCTGGCCGCCGAGGCCGTGCGCGACGGACGCGCCGCGGCCTTTTTCAGCGCCGGCCACACGGGCGGCGCCGTCATGGCGGCGATCGGCACGTTCGGCCGCCTCCCGGGCGTCGATCGCCCGGCGCTCGCCACGCTCGTGCCCACCCGGCAGCAGCCGGCCGTCCTGCTCGACTCGGGCGCGACGGTCGAATGCCGTCCCCAGCACCTGGTCCAGTTCGCCATCATGGGCGCCGCGTACGCGCGCATCGCGCTCGGGTGCGAACAGCCGCGCGTGGCGCTCCTCTCCGTCGGCGAAGAGGAAGGCAAAGGCAACGAGCTCACGCGCGAGGCGCACCAGTTGCTCAAGACGGCTCCGATCCGCTTCGTCGGCAACGTCGAGGGGCGTCACGTCTACGCCGGTGACGCCGACGTCATCGTCTGCGACGGCTTCACGGGCAACGTGACGCTGAAGATCAGCGAGGGGCTCGTCGAGACGGTCGAGGCCTTGCTTCATGCCGAGCTGCAGTCCACGTTCGGATCACAGATCGGGTACCTGCTGTCGGCGCAGGCTTTTCGCCGCTTCCGCAAGCGGCTGGATTATTCGGAGTACGGCGGGGCACCGCTGCTCGGCGTCGACGGCATCTGCATCGTCGGGCACGGGCGCTCGTCGCCCAAGGCGGTCCGCAACGCCGTGACGATGGCGGCGCGGGCCGTGCGCGAGGGGCTGATCGAGAAGCTGGCGGCCCAGACGCAGGCCGCGGAGCGCTGAACTCCGGCGCGGGTACGCTATCCTTCGCTGTTTGGCTTTAATATGATGGATCTTTCGGAGCGTGTTGCGATCGTCACCGGCGCCTCGCGCGGAATCGGGAAGGCGATTGCCGTACGGCTCGCCGCCAGGGGCGCGCATGTCGTCGCGGCGGCGCGCGGCGACCATGCGAAGGCCACCGTGGACGAGATCGTGGCGGCCGGCGGTCGCGCCGAGCACCTGTCGCTCGACGTGACGGAGCCGGGGGCGGCCGAGGCGGCGGTCGCGGACGTGGTGGAGCGGCACGGGCGGGTCGATATCCTCGTCAACAACGCCGGGATCGCGAAAGACCAGCTGCTCCTCCGCATGAAGCGGGAAGACTGGGACGCGGTCATCGGCACGAACCTGACGGCGACCTTCGCGCTCACACAGGCGGTGCTGAGGCCGATGCTGAAGCAGCGTGCCGGCCGCATCGTGTGCATCAGCTCGGTCGTGGGACAGAGCGGGAACGCGGGGCAGGCGAATTACGCCGCCTCGAAGGCCGGCATCATTGGATTCAGCAAGGCCGTCGCGCTGGAGGTGGCTTCGCGCGGCATCACGGTGAACGTCGTGGCTCCGGGGCTCATCGAGACCGACATGACGCGCGCCATAACCGAGAGCGCCCACGCAGAGTGGGCCTCAAAAATCCCGCTCAAGCGGTTCGGCACGCCCGATGACATCGCGGCTGCCGTCTGCTTCCTCGCATCCGACGAGGCGTCGTATATTACGGGGCAGGTCCTGGCCGTCAATGGCGGAATGTACATGTAGGAGGGCTGAATGGCCGTCGCGGACAAAGTGAAAAGCATCATCGTGGAACAGCTCGGCGTGGATGAAGAAGAAGTGACGCCGGATGCGTCCTTCGTGGACGACCTGGGGGCCGACTCGCTCGACACCGTCGAACTCGTCATGGCGTTCGAAGAGGAGTTCGGGATCGAGATCCCGGATGACGACGCGGAGAAGATCACGCGCGTCAAGGAAGCGGTCGAGTACATCGAATCCCACAGCAAAAAGAAGTAGGGGCCGTTCGCGAACGGCCCGTGACGTAGGGCCGCCCGGGACGGCCCTCAAAGGGGGAAGGTACGTGAGCAGGCGAGTGGTCGTGACGGGCGTCGGCATCGTGTCGCCGCTCGGCATCGGCACTGAAGCGAACTGGGACGCGCTCTGCGCGGGGCGAAGCGGGATCGTTGCGATCACGCGCTTCGACGCCTCGCAGCATTCCGCGCGGATCGCGGGCGAGGTGAAGGGCTTCGACCCGCTGCGGTTCGTCGACAAAAAAGATGTCAAGAAAATGGACATCTTCATCCAGCTGGCGATCGCCGCCTCGCAGTTCGCGATGGACGATGCCGGCCTGACGATCGCGCCGGACTTCGCGACGCGTGCCGGCGTGTTCATTGCGTCGGGGATCGGCGGCTTCAGCACGATCGAGCGGGAGCACAAGGCGCTGTTGGAAGGGGGGCCTCGGCGGATCTCGCCATTCTTCATCCCCGCCACCATCATCAACCTCGCGGCCGGCCAGGTGTCCATCCGGTTCGGCGCCAAGGGTCCCAACTCGGCCACGTGCACGGCGTGCTCGGCCTCGGCGCACGCCATTGGCGACGCGTTCGAGGTCATCCGACGGAACGACGCCGACGTCATGATTGCCGGCGGCTCGGAGTCCGCCATCACGCCGATGGGCGTCGGCGGCTTCGCGGCGATGCGGGCGCTGTCGACGCGCAACGACGAGCCGCACCGCGCCAGCCGTCCGTTCGACAAGGATCGCGACGGCTTCATCATGGGCGAGGGCTCGGGCGTCATCATCCTGGAGGAGCTGGGCTTCGCGCAGCGGCGCGGGGCGCCGATCTACGCCGAGCTCGTCGGCTACGGCATGACCGCCGACGCGTACCACATCACCGCGCCCTCCGAAGACGGCGACGGCGGGATGCGCGTCATGCAGATGGCCATCAAGCAGGCCGGCATCACGCCCGACCAGGTCGATTACATCAACGCGCACGGCACCTCGACGCCGTACAACGACAAGCTCGAGACGTTGGCGATCAAGCGGCTCTTCGGCGAGCACGCCTACAAGGTCGCGATTTCGTCCACGAAGTCGATGACCGGGCACCTGCTCGGGGCGGCCGGCGGCGTGGAGGCGGTCATTTCGGCCCTCGCGATCCGCCACCAGATGATTCCCCCGACCATCAACTACGAGACGCCCGACCCGGAATGCGACCTCGACTACGTGCCCAACGAGAAGCGCGCGGCGAAGATCGATTACGTGCTGTCGAACTCGTTCGGCTTCGGCGGCACCAATGGGGCGCTGCTGTTCAAGAGATTTGAGTGATGCCGGTAGGCCCGAGCTTCAGCTCGGGCGTGTGCGGATCAGCGCCGGCGCTGACGCCTGCCCGCCCGACCTGAAGGTCGGGCCTACGAGTGAGAAACCATGAAAATCGCAGTCTGTATCAAACAAGTCGTCACCCGCGAATGGCAGCTGCGCGTCAACGACGCGAAGACCTGGATCCGCGACCAGGACGCCGGCTTCGAGCTGAACGAGCCGGACGCCTATGCGCTCGAGGAGGCGCTGCGGCTCAAGGAGAAGCACGGCGGGGAAGTCGTGGTCGTCTCGGCCGGCCCGGCGCGCGCCGCGCAGGTGCTGCGCGA
Organism: Vicinamibacterales bacterium; assembly: GCA_040881785.1. Classification (GTDB taxonomy): domain Bacteria; phylum Acidobacteriota; class Vicinamibacteria; order Vicinamibacterales; family 2-12-FULL-66-21; genus JACDCA01. Next base: position 37,384 of record JBBECO010000044.1, on the reverse strand, counting down.
AGCGCTCGCCCGCGGCGCCGACCGCGCGATCCACGTCGAGTCCGACGAGCTCGCGTTCGCTGATGCGTTCGTCATTGCCGGCGCGCTGGCCGATGCCATCCGCGAGGAGCAGTTCAATCTCGTGCTGACCGGGCTGCAGTCCGACGACCAGGGCTTCGGCCAGGTGGGCGTCGTCCTGGCCGAGAAGCTGGGCATGCCGAGCGCGACGATCATCATGGAGGTCCAGGCCTCGGAAAACGAGCTTCGCGTGAAGCGTGAGCTCGAGGGCGGCTGGTTCCAGTGGATGACGCTGCCGCTGCCGGCGCTGCTCACGATCCAGAGCGGGATCAATCAGCTGCGCTACGCGACGCTGAAGGGCATCATGGCGGCCAAGAAGAAGGAAATCCGGAAGGTGGCGCCGGCCTCGACCGCCGCCGCGGCGCAGACGATCGTCAGCGCGTACTTCCCCGAGAAGGGGAAGAAGACGCACATGCTGCCGGGCTCGCCGGCCGAAGCGGCCAAGGCGCTCGTCCAGAAGCTGCGCGATGAAGCGAGGGTAATCGCATGATGCTGGTGGTGGCGGAACAGCGCGAAGGCACGCTCAATCGCGCGTCGTGGGAGGCGATCGCGGCGGCGCAGTCGCTGGGGGACGAGGTGAAGATCGCGGTGGCGGGCTCCGGCGTGGACGCGCTCGCCGGCGAGCTGGCGGCGGCCGAGGCGGCGGAGGTGATTGCCGTGGACGCCGCGGCCCTGGCCGACTACACCGCGGACGGCTACGTGCTGGCGCTCGCGGCCCTGATCACCGAGGAGCAGCCGTCGCACGTGTTCTTCGCGCACACGTACCAGACGCGCGACTTCGCGCCGGCGCTGGCGGCGCGCCTGGGGCGCGCGCTCATCACCGATGTCACGGCCATCAAGAAGGACGGCGACCGCGCGGTGTACGTGCGCCCGGTGTTCCAGGGCAAGCTGAATGCGGACGTCGCGGCGGAAGGGCCCGCGCCGCACCTCCTGACCGTCCAGATCGGCGCCTTCCGCGCCGACGCGGTGAAGCGCGGCGGCGCGCCGGCGGCGGTGCGCAAGGCGTCCATCAGCGTTGACGCGTCCGCGATCCGCCAGAAGCCCGAGGCCCCCTTCAAAGAGGCGAAGCAGGCGGTGGACCTCTCACAGGCCGAGCGGATCGTCGCGGTCGGCCGCGGGATCAAGGGGCAGGAGCACCTCAAGCTGGTCGAAGACCTGGCGAAGGCGCTCGGCGCGGAAATCGCCGCGTCACGGCCGATCTGCGATGCCGGCTGGCTGCCGATGGACCGGCAGATCGGCAGCTCCGGGCAGACCGTGGCGCCGAAGCTCTACATCGCGCTCGGGATCTCGGGTGCGATCCAGCATCTCGTCGGCATGAAAGGCTCGCGCGTGATCGTCGCGATCAACAAGGACGTGGACGCGCCGATTTTCGAGATCGCCGACTTCGGCATCGCCGGCGACCTGTTCGAGGTGGTGCCGGCGATGATTGCCGAACTGAACAAGTAGGCCCGACCTTCAGGTCGGGCGTGGAGAATCGCCCTGGAACGCGAAACGCTCGAAGTCGATGTGCTGATCGTGGGCGGCGGGCCGGCGGGGATGTCCGCGGCGCTGCGGCTGGCGCAGCTGCAGAAGGCGCAGGGGGGCGAGCCGCTCGCGATCGCGGTTCTCGAGAAGGCACGCGACGCGGGCGCCCACATGCTCTCGGGGGCGATGCTGGATCCCTCCACCCTGAAGGAGCTCGTACCCGACTTCAAGGAACGCGGCGCGCCGCTCGCCTCCGAAGTCCACCACGAGCACATTTACTTCCTCACGAAGACCGGCAAGATCCCGTTTCCCATCACGCCGCCGCCGCTCCAGAACCACGGCAACTACATCATCTCGCTGAACCGCTTCGTCAAGTGGATGGCCGGGCTCGTCGAGGCCGAAGGCGTCGACCTGTTCGCAGGCTTCCCGGCCTCGGAGATCCTCTACGAACAGGACCGCGTCGTCGGCGTCCGCACGCGCGACCAGGGGATCGACAAGCACGGCGCGAAGAAGTCCACGTTCGAGCCGGGCGTGGACATCAGAGCGAAGGTCACGATCCTGTGTGACGGCGTGCGCGGCAACCTGACGAAGGCGCTCGTGCGCCGGCTCGCGCTCGACGAAGGCCGGCAGCCACAGCTCTACGCGATCGGCATCAAGGAGCTCTGGGAGCTTCCGAAAGACCGGATCCCCGCCGGCACCGTCATCCACACGATGGGCTATCCCCTGCGCCGGGAAGAGTTCGGCGGCGGCTTCCTGTATGCGATGCCCGACGGGCTGGTGTCGTTCGGCCTGGTGACGGGGCTGGATTACAAGGATCCGATGTTCGATCCGCACCAGGCCTTCCAGCACCTGAAACAGCATCCGGCGTTTGCGTCGATCCTGCAGGGCGGGCAGCTCGTGCGCTACGGCGCCAAGGCGCTGCCGGAAGGCGGCTGGCACACGATCCCGCGCGTCTATGCCGACGGCGTCCTGATCGCCGGCGATGCGGGCGGCTTCATGAACTCGATGCGCCTGAAGGGCGTGCACCTCGCGATGCGAACCGGCATGCTCGCCGCCGAATCCGCGTTCGAGGCGATCCGCGCGGACGACACCTCGGCCGCGCGACTGCGCAGCTACGAAGAGCGCATCAGCGCCGGTCCGGTGCGCAAGGAGCTCTACCCGGTCCGCAACGTCCATCAGAGCTTCAGCTACGGCCTGCTTCCGGGGCTGATGTACTCGGGCCTGTCGCTCGTGACGGGCGGCTGGTGGGTGAAGGATCCCATTCCGGTGCACGCGGGCTTCGAGCACATGAAGACGCTCGCGGACTATTACGGCGGGAACGCGCCGGACGTGGACGTGCCGGTCAACCCGGCGAAGATCGACCGGCAGCTCACGTTCGACAAGCTGACGAACGTCCATTACTCCGGCACGCGCCATCCCGAAGACCAGCCGTCGCACCTCATCGTCCACGACACGAACATCTGCGCGACGCGCTGCCGGGTGGAGTACGGCAACCCGTGCACGCGGTTCTGCCCGGCGAACGTCTACGAGATGGTGGACGCGGGAGACGGCACGAAGAAGCTGCAGATCAACGCCTCCAACTGCGTCCACTGCAAGACGTGCGACATCATGGATCCGTACCAGGTCATCGACTGGGTCCCGCCCGAAGGGGGCGGCGGGCCGCAGTATGAAGGCATGTAATCGATTGCCGATCGTCGATTGGCGATTGGCGATTGGATTGCTGAATGTCGAGGGCGGATTGGATTGGGGATTGCCGATTGCCGATTGCCGATTGCCGATTGCCGATTGTCGAGTGTCGAGTGTCGAGTGTCGAGTGCCGATTGTCGAGTGTCGATTGTCGAGTGTCGAGTGGTACTGAGCTGTAAGTGACGCTTTCTGCTTCGCGACGGTTCCAGGCAGGCCTCATCGCCTGGGTCGCTTACCCGCTGCTCGCGGTGTTGTGCCGGACGTACCGCTGGCGCACCGAGGGGGCGGAGCGTTACGGGGAGATCACGGCGAGGGGCCAGCAGCCGATCCTTGCCCTGTGGCACGGACGCATCCTGCCGGGCCTTCACTACTTCCGCCACCGCGGCGTGGTGGTCATCACGAGCCAGAATTTCGACGGGGAGTGGATCGCGCGGATCCTGCACCGGTTCGGGTTCGGCACGGCGCGCGGCTCGACGTCGCGCGGCGGCGCACGCGCCCTCGTGCAGCTGCGGCGCGACCTCGCCGCCGGCCGCCCGGCGGCCTTTACTGTGGACGGTCCCCGTGGCCCCGCGCGCGTCGTCCAGCCCGGCGTCGTGTTCCTCGCCGGCGCGACCGGGCAGCCGATTCTGCCGTACCACATCGAGTCCGACCGTCACTGGACCCTGAACAGCTGGGACCGCACGCAGATCCCCAAGCCGTTCAGCACCGTGGCACTGGTCTTCGGGGAGCCGATCGCCGTCGAGGGGACGGACGAGGCGACCCTTGATCTGAAGGTCACGGAGGTCGGCCTGGCGTTGGGCGCGCTGGAGGAGAGGGCGGGCGCGCTACTGTCTCGGAGGTGACGGAGGTAACGGAGTTCTTTACAACGGAGGATCGGAGCAAACCGGAGACACGAACGGAGACCCAATTTGGTGGATCGCGGCCTGCGGCGGCCTGCCTGGCGCCGGCCCTTCGGGCCGGCGTCGTGGTGAGCCGGAAGCCGCAAACACAAACGGCGCATGGGTCGAGAGCCGCTTGTGTTTGTGGCTTCCGGCTCTCCACACCGCGCGAAGCGCTGCCAGGCAGGCCTCGGGCCCGCGAACGGAATCGGGAGTGGTGGTCGCAAGAGAGCGTGTCTTGTGTCCCCGGCTTGTGTTCTCCGTTCGTACCTCCGTTTCCCTCCGTTCCTCCGTTGTGAAGAACCTCCGTTCCCTCCGTCCCCTCCGCGACCCGAATCCGTGATATCCGTGTAATCCGTGTTACTGATCTCCTCTCCCCGATTTGAAGAACACGTCACGCCGCCCGGGCACCCTGAGCGGCCCGAGCGTGCGCACGTGTTCGACGTCGTCGCGGCGGCCTTCCGGCAGCGGGGCGGCACCGTGGTGGACCCCGTGGCCGCGACGCGCGAACAGCTGGCCCGGGTGCACAGCGACGAGCATCTCGATCGCATTGCCGCGACGGCGGGGAAGCCGTCCATGCTCGACCCGGACACCTTCACGTCCCCCGAGTCGCATGAGATCGCGCTGCTCGCGGCCGGCGCCACGGTCCAGGCCGCCGAGCACGCACTGAGGACGCGCGACGTGGCGTTCGCGCTCGTCCGGCCGCCCGGCCATCATGCCGAACGCAACACGGCGATGGGATTCTGCCTGTACAACAACGTCGCGGTGGCGGCTGCGCAGGCCATCGCCTCGGGCATCGCGCGCGTGGCGATCGTGGACATCGACGTGCACCACGGCAACGGATCGCAGTGGATGTTCTACGAGGATCCCCGCGTCCTGTATCTCTCGTCCCATCAGTTCCCGTTCTACCCCGGCACCGGCGCCGCGGCGGACGTGGGGCGCGGCGATGGTGCCGGTTTCACCGTCAACATCCCGCTGGAGGCCGGCGCCACCGATGCGGACTACGACCTGGTCTACCGCGCTGTCGCCGCACCTGTGCTGACGCAGTTCGCGCCACAGCTCACGCTCATCTCGGCCGGCTTCGACGCACACGAAGCCGATCCGCTCGCCTCGATGCGCATGTCCGCGGCGGGCTTCGTGCGTATCGTCCGCCGGCTGAAGACTGCGGCGCTGCAGTCGGGCGCGCTGGCGCTGGTGACGGAAGGGGGCTACGACCTGCCCGCGCTGCGCGAGTGCCTGGAGGGGACGATCGACGTTGCCGCGGCGCAGGAACGCGAGCCCGACGATGACAGTGACGTGGGCGCGATGCCCGCGCCGCGCGGCAAGAGAGCGCTCGAGGCCGTCCGCGACGCCCAGTCCGCGTTTTGGCGTGGACTATAATTCAAGGACCGTGGCGGATTACAAGCCGAGAACAATTGAGAAAAAGTGGCAGGACCACTGGCGCGACACGCGCGCCTTCGAGGTCACCGAGGATCCCGCCCGGCCGAAGTTCTACTGCCTCGAGATGTTCGCGTACCCGTCAGGACACGCACATGTCGGGCACGTCCGCAACTACATGATCGGCGACGTCGTCGCCCGCATGAAACGGATGCGCGGCTTCAACGTCCTCCACCCCTTCGGCTGGGACGCCTTCGGCCTGCCGGCCGAGAACGCCGCGATCAAGCACGGCACGCACCCCGAGACCTGGACGCTCGACAACATCGAGCACATGAAGGGGCAGCTCCAGCGGATCGGCATCAGCTACGCGTGGGAACGCGAGCTGGCGACGTGCACGCCCGAGTACTACCGCTGGAACCAGTGGATCTTCATCAAGATGCTCGAGCGGGACCTCGCGTACAAGCGCCGGTCGAGCGTCAACTGGTGCCCGGGCTGCAACACCGTGCTCGCCAACGAGCAGGTGGTGAACGGCGAGTGCTGGCGCTGCGGCAGCGCCGTGAGCACGCGCGATCTCGAGCAGTGGTTCTTCAGGATCACGAAGTATGCCGACGAACTGCTCGCCGGCGCCAAGACGCTGACCGAGTGGCCCGACAAGGTGCTGACGATGCAGCGCAACTGGATCGGCAGGTCCGAGGGCGCTCGCGTACACTTCGACGGCATCGAGGTGTTCACCACGCGCATCGATACGATCTATGGCGCGAACTTCATCCTCCTCGCGCCCGAGCACGCGCTCGTGCAGGAGTGGGCGAAGGCCGACGGCGCGGCGTTCGACGCCTCGCTGAAGCGCTTCCAGGGGCAGGACCGCACCGCGCGCATGACGGGCGAAGTGGAGAAGGAAGGCTTCGACACCGGCCGCACGGTCATCAATCCGTTCACCGGGCAGCCGGTGCCGATCTGGGTCGCCAACTTCGTCCTGGGCGAGTACGGCACCGGCGCCGTCATGGGCGTCCCGGCGCACGATCAGCGGGACTTCGAGTTCGCACGCAAGTACAACCTGCCGGTCACCGCCGTGATCCGTCCGGCCGACGGCGACATCCCGGACGCCGCCGCGATGACCGAGGCCGCGGAAGCCGATGGCGTGCTCGTCAACTCGGGCGCGTACGACGGCCTGCCGTCCGATCAGGCGCGAGCGAAGCTCACCGAAGACGCCCGGCAGCGGCAGATTGGCGAAGGCACGATTCAGTATCGGCTCAAGGATTGGGGGATTTCCCGCCAGCGCTACTGGGGCACGCCGATCCCCGTCCTGTACTGCGACACATGCGGTATGGTGCCTGAGAAGTACGAGAATCTGCCCGTCGAACTGCCGCGGATGACCGAGTTCACCGGCCGCGGGGATTCGCCGCTCGCGCAGATCCCGGAGTTCGTGAACGCGCCATGCCCGCGCTGTGGGGGGACGGCCAGGCGCGAGACCGACACGATGGACACGTTCGTGGACTCGTCGTGGTACTTTCTCCGCTTCTGCGATCCGCACAATGACACGCTGCCGTTCGATCCGGCCACAGTGGCCTACTGGGGCCCGGTGGATTTCTACAGCGGCGGCGTGGAGCACGCCATCCTCCACCTGATCTACTCGCGCTTCTTCACCCGCGTCTTCCGGGACGTGGGCCTCACGACGCTCGACGAGCCGTTCACGCGGCTGCTCACGCAGGGGATGGTCCTGAAAGACGGCCAGGTCATGTCCAAGTCGAAGGGCAACGTCGTGGATCCCGACGACATGATCGACAAGTTCGGCGCCGACGCCCTGCGGCTCTACGTCATGTTCGTCGCGCCGCCGGAGAAAGAGATCGAGTGGACCGACGCGGGTCTCGAAGGCAGCTGGCGCTTCCTCGCGCGCGTCTGGCGGCTGGTCGATCAGCTCTCCGAAACGATCGGCGGCGCCGGGATCCCGGCGCCAGCCTCGGGGGAGCTGAATGACGACGAGCGTGGCCTGCGGCGGAAGACGCACGAGACCATCCGCCGCGTGACGCTGGATCTCGACCCGCGCGTGCACCTCAACACGGCCGTCTCCGGACTGATGGAGCTCGTGAACGAGCTGTACGCGTTCTGCAACAAGAGTCAATGCTTCGACGTCGGACGAGGCCAGGACGATGTGGCCAGTGTCGGCGTCATCGAGCGTCCTGGAACCGTCGCCGTGCTGAAGGAGGCGGTGGAGGCGCTGGTGCTCATGCTCTCGCCGTTCGCGCCGCACATGGCCGAGGAGCTGTGGGAGAAGCTGGGGCACGCCGGCGGCGTCGTGGCGGCCGGCTGGCCGGCGTTCGATGCCGAGGTGGCGAAGGCGTCGGAGATGACCGTGCCGGTTCAGGTCAACGGCAAGCTGCGGGGCCGTCTCACGGTCGCGGCCGATGCCTCCGACGATCAGTTGCGGGAGCTCGCGGTCGCCGATGCGGGCGTCGCGAAGCACCTCGAAGGCAAGACGATCCGGAAAGTCGTCATTGCCGGCGGTGGCGGCAGCCGCATCGTCAGTATTGTGGTGACGTGATGATCCAACGTGTCTGTATGCAAGTGTTCGTGGTACTGGCACTGGCCGCCAGCGTCGCGTGCGGGTATTCGCTCGCCGGGCGGGGCACCTTTCTGCCGGCGCACATCAGGGTCATTGGCGTGCCGACCTTCACGAACCTGACCTCGGTGTACGACATCGAACGGCGGATCACCGAGCGGGTGAGATCCGAGCTGATCGGGCGCGGAAAATACCGGGTCGAGCCGTCGGCCACGGGGGTGGATGCGGTCATCGCCGGAGAAATCACCTCCATCACGATTAACCCGACCGCCCACAACGACCAGCGCCAGGCCACGCGCTACCAGCTCCTGCTGACCGCGAAGATCGAGTTCCGGGACGTCACCAGCAACAAGATCATCTGGAGCAATCCGTCGATGCAGTTCAGGGAGGACTACGAGATTACCGGCACGATCACGGACCCGAACGCCTTCTTCGGGCAGGAAACCAACGCCATGGACCGGCTCGCCGTCGAGTTCGCCCGTTCGGTGGTCAGCGCCATCCTCGAAGCGTTCTGATGCCGGCGCTCGCGCCACCCGCCGTCCGCAAGCAGATCGCACAGGGCCAACCCGATCCCGTCTACCTGATCGTCGGCGATGACGAGGCCGAGATGTCGCTGCTCGCCGCGGAGCTCGGCGGTCTCGTCGAGGACGAACTGCGCGCGTTCAACCTGGAACGGCTCTACGCGCAGGACAAGGGGGTCACCGCGTCCGCGATCGTGCAGTCGGCGCAGACCCTGCCGATGCTCGGCGACCGCCGGGTGGTGGTCGTGCTGCGCGCCGAACGCCTGCTGAAGCCGACGCGCAAACCGAAGGAGGCCGATCCCGAGCTGGCCGACGCCGATGAGGACGCGCCGCCGACCGATCTGGACGTGCTGGAGAAATACGTCACGAAGCCGGAGCCGCGGACGACGCTGGTGCTCGTGGCGACCGACGTGGACCGGCAGCGGAAGGTCTACAAGGCGCTCCAGAAGCACGCGACGATCGTCGAGTGCTGGGGCCTTCGAGGCAGCAAGGACGCCAGGCTGGACCTTCGGGACGTCGCGCGGCGGGCTGAGACGCTGGTCAAGCAGGCGGTCGCGGCCGCGGGGCAGCAGATCCTGCCGCCGGCCTCACGACTGGTCGCCGAGCGTGCCGGCGCCGACATCACGCGCCTCCGGGCCGACATCGATCGCCTGCTGCTGTACGCGGCGGGCAAGCCCACGATCACGCTGCAGGACGCGCAGGAAGTGGTGAGCGGCGAGACGGCCCAGGACGACTGGGCGGTGACCAACGCGATCGCCCGCGGCAACGCCGCCGAAGCGCTGAAACACATCGGCCTGGCGCTGGACGCCGGGGGCGTGTCGTATCAGATCCTGGGACAGCTGGCGTGGTTTGTCAGGGAAAGACTGACGACTGCCGACCCCAGGCGGGTGCCGGCAGCCGTCGAAGCACTCTTCCGCACGGATCTGGAGCTGAAAAGCTCCGGCGGTGATCCGCGCGTGCTGCTCGAGCGGCTGGTGGTGGACCTATGCCGCCGCTGACTTCTTGCTGACCCGGCTCGCCAGGCGCGCCTTGTGGCGGCCCGCGGCGTTCTTGTGGATGACCCCCTTGGCGGCCATCTTGTCCACGAGCGAGACCGTGTCCCGCAGCGCGTCCTTCATCTCTTCCGGATTCCCGGTGTCAATGGCGGCGCGGATCGAGCGCAGGGCGCCGCGAAGGCGCGTGCGCATGTTGCGGTTCCGCTCGCGGCGGACGATGTTCTGACGGTGCGCTTTGAGCGCGGAAGCGTGACTGGCCAATGCTCTGGTTCCTTAAAAGATCCGAGGCCGGCGGCAGTACCGGGCCCACAAACCGTTGATTATAGCACGGGTTAGCGGCCGCCTTCGCCGCGGCGCGGCTTCGGCGAGCCAAGCCCTTCCTTCATCCGGCGCAGCTCCCGGCGCTCGCGCTTGTCGGGCGATCCCGCCTGGGCGGCGCGGACGAACGGCCGGGCCAGCCGCGCCATCCGGCGCATGTCAGCCTCTTCCGGCGTGGGCGGAGGCGTCACGTCCTCATACAGCGTCCGCGCCTCGGCTTTGGGCACATGGTGCGCCGAGAGGCCCCGGACGATCACAGTCTGCTTGCGCCCCAGAGGGCGCGACAGCTTGATTTCGTCCCCTTCTTTCAGCTCGCGATGGGGCTTGCCACTCTGGCGGTTGACCTCCACCTTGCCGCCGCGGATGGCCTTCTGGGCCTCCGAGCGGGTCCGGTAGAGACAAGCCACGTCGAGCCAGAGGTCCAGACGCACACTTTCACCTTACCGCAGATGCCGCGGTCTGCACTCGGCGCTCAGTGAGGTTTCAGTCCTCGCGCAATGCTTCAATCGGCTCGATCCGTGATGCCCGTCTCGCCGGAACATAGCTCGCCGCGAGCGCCAAGGCTCCCAGCCCCGCCGTCACGGCGAGGAACGTGACGGGATCCACCGGGCTGACCCCCACCAGGAATGCGCGTGCCGTGCGCGCCGCGTACAGGGCGGCCATGAGACCAGCGGCGAGCCCGGCCACCACGGGCCAGGCGCTCTGCACCAGCACAAGCCGGCCAATCGCCGTCCGCGTGGCGCCGAGCGCCAGGCGGACGCCGAACTCCCGTGTTCTCAAGGCCGTCACGTACGTCGCGACCCCATAGATGCCGACCGTCGCCAGCGCGACGGCGATCGCGCTGAACAGGGTGAAGAGCGTCACCCCCATGCGCTGCGGCATCGTGAGCGCGGCGATCCGTTCCTCGAACGTCACGACGTCGTAGAGTGGCAGCTCTGGATCGAGGCCCCGCAGCTGCTCGCGCACGAGCGGCAGCACCGCGTCGGCCTCGCCCTTGCTCTTCACCAGCAGATGCGCGGTGTCAGTGGCAATACCACGCGGTCCGTCCAGCCATTGGTCGAACGCGAGGTACAGCTGTGGCGCCGGCTTCTCCCGAAGCTCGCGGACGATCGTGTTCTCCGCGATCCCCACGATGGTGATCCAGGTGTCGAAGATCCTGATCCGGCCGCCGATCGCATGCCTGGCGCCGAAATAGTCGCGCGCCATCGTGTCGTTGACGATGCCGACCGGCTCGGCGCCGGCTGTGTCGGTCGCCGTGAATGAGCGGCCAGCGACCAGCCGGGTGCCGACAGTCTCGAAGTACCCGGGCCCGGCATGGTGAAGCCTGGACTCCGGGTGAGCATTCGGACCGCGAGCGTGACGTCACGAACGATGGTGCGCATGGGTTCTCCGGGGGGATGGGGACGGCGTGACGGCTCGAGGGACGATCCGGCGAAGGCTGCGCGCCATTCACTCGCAAGACTGCGCAGGCCGTCGAGGCCCACCATCCACATGACCTCGCGGCTGGTGTTCTCAGCGGCAGCGGTGCGAATGAACTGGAGTACTTCGGCGCCGCACTGGCGCCGGAACGACGGCGGGTAGAGCCACAGCAGGATCCACGCGAGCTGTTCCGCGCGGTACCGTCTCACGCGCGGACCTTCTTCGCGCGGGCGGCGTCCAGGAGTATCGAGACGCGCGCGGTTTCCGCCCGCAGCACTCGCATGCCCAGGCGCGTGATCCTGTAGTACCGCCGGCGTTCGTCGTCCAGTTCCGGGTCCGGCCGCTCGTCGGCCCCGTCGACGAGCCTTGCCGCGAGCATCCGCTTGAGCGTGCCGTACAGGGTCCCCGGCCCCATTCTCGTCCCGCCGGTCAGGCGGGCGACTTCCAGCATGATGCCGTAGCCGTGGCGCTCCTCGTCCGCGAGGGCCAGCAGGATGTGGTGGATCGCCGGGGTGAGCGGCAGGAAGTCGCCGGGCGCCGGTTCAGGCTTCGCGGGCGTCTTATGCATCCGTTACGGATATATCACATCCGGATGCAAACTTGGACGGACGGCGGCAGAAAAGGTTGGCTGCGGGCTGGGAAAGAATGCGTGGTGGCTTCCGCCTTCAGGCGGAAGAGGCTAGCGCTTGCTGCCGTGGCGCGAGACGGACTCGCCTGCGGCGGGCGGCTGGTTCGAGAACGTCGTCACCTGGCGGCCGTCGATGATTTCGACCTTCCGGTACACCTTGTTGCGCGGGGGAGCGCCCGCGCCGGCGTTGCTCTGAATCCGGGCGATGTAGTTGCGCGTCTCGCGGTACGGCGGCACGGTGCCGTACTTCTCGACGGCGCCCGGACCCGCGTTGTAGGCCGCGAGCGCGAGCTCCTCGTTGTGCGAGTACTTCAACAGGAGGCTCTTGAGGTACGCCACGCCGCCACCGATGTTCTGATGGGGATCGTACGGATCGGTCACGCCGAGCTCGGCGGCCGTCGCCGGCATCAGCTGCATCAGCCCCATCGCACCCTTGTGCGAGCGCGCGCGGGGGTTGAACGCCGATTCCGCCTGGATCACCGCGCGGACGAGATCGGCCCTGACATTGTGCGCCGCCGAGTGCTGAAGGATCAGCGGCTCGAATGCTTCGGCGCGTCGATTGATCGGCGATCGCGTCACGCGAATGCCCGGCGCGCCGTTGGACACCGCGTACGTCTTGACATTCATTGCGCCCGGGCGCGGCGTGGTTGAGATCACGAGGCTGCCGTCCGCGTCGCGCCAGGAATAGATCTGGGCGTCGGCAACGGTCGGGAGCCCGGCGCACAGCAGCGCCGCCAGCACGAGGGGACGGAAGGCCTTGGAACTCATCAACAACTTGGAAGTCAACAGTTTAGCGCATTATCGGCTGTTCGGCGATAGTAGAACAGCTGACGGCGGCACTTCAGGGGAAGGCAAGGGCTGGACCCCCTCTCTGTCAACAACTTAGGGACAGAACGGGGGTGCCGCTGTGCCAGATCTGAACGTGGAATTTCAGTTCTGCTGCTGGGCCGCCAGGGCGGAGCGAAGCGCGGCAGGCGCTGCCTTCAGGAGCTCGTCGATTTTCGCCGGGTCCTTGCCGCCGGCTTCGGCGAAATCCGGCCGCCCGCCACCCCCGCCGCCGACGATCGGCGCGAGCTCCTTGACGAGGCTTCCGGCCCTCACGCGAGAGGTCAGGTCCTTCGAGACCGACACCACGAGCGCGACCTTGCCGTCGGTCTCCGACGCGATCACGACGACCCCGCTGCCGAGGCGATCCCGGAGGGTGTCCGACAACGTGCGCAGTGCCGCCTTCTCGAGTCCGGTGACCCGACGGGTCAGGAGCTTCACTCCGGCGATGTCCTCCGGCTCGTCACCAGCCCGTTCGCCTGCGCCGCCGCCGGACAGCGCAGCCTTCATCTTGAGCTGTTCGACCTCACGGCCAAGGCGCTTGGTGTCCGACTGGAGCCGTTGCACGGCGTCGATCGCCTGCGCGGGTGCCGTCCCCAGGGCGCCGACGAGACGATCGAACGCCTCACGCTGCTGCTGGATCCACGTGACGGCGCCCATGCCGGTCAGCGCTTCGATCCGGCGGACGCCGGCCGCGACGCCGCTTTCCTCGGTGATCACGAACGGGCCGATGTCGCCCGTGGACCGGACGTGGGTGCCGCCGCACAGCTCCATGCTGAACCCGGCGACGCTCACGACGCGGACGCGGTCGCCGTATTTCTCGCCGAAGAGCGCCATGGCACCGGCCGCCATCGCGTCCTCGGTCGAGCGGACGTCGGTGGTGACGGCGGTGTTGCGGACGATCTGCGCGTTCACGATGCGCTCGATCTCGTCGAGCTGCTCGCGCGAGACCGCCGAGAAGTGGACGAAGTCGAAGCGCAGGCGATCGGGCGCGACGAGCGATCCGGCCTGCTTGACGTGGCCGCCAAGGACCTGCCGCAGCGCGGCGTGGAGGAGGTGCGTGGCGGTGTGGTTGCGGCGGGTCGCGTCGCGCAGCGCATCGGCCACTTCGGCCGTGACGATCTCGCCCGTGCGAAGCGCGCCCTGGTCCACGCGGACCTGGTGCAGCCGCGGTTTGCCGGCCCCCTGCTTCAGCATGCGTTCGACGGTCGCGGCCGACGAGGCGCCGAGAATCCGTCCGGCATCCGACACCTGCCCGCCGGCTTCGACGTAGAACGGCGTCCTGGCGAGCGCGACGTAGCCGCGGGCCCCCGCCGGCAGCTCCGCGGACGGATGCCCCTCTTCGTCGAAGATCGCGAGGATCGGCACGCCGCTCACGCAGGTGGACTCGTAGCCTTCGAACTGATCGCCGGCGCCCTGGAAGACGCGTTCGAGCTCGGAATCCGTGGCGAACGTCAGCCCCTTGGCCGCCCCTTTGAACGAACTGCCGGCGCGGGCCCTGACGCGCTGCCCTTCCATGGCCTGCTGGTATCCCTCACGATCGATCGTCAGCCCGCGCTGGCCGGCGAGATCCTCCATGAAGTCGAACGGGACGCCGAGCGAGTCGTACAGGCGGAACGCGTCTTCGCCCGGCACGACGTTGTTCCCCGCCGCCGCCCGGTCGAGCACCTCCTCGAGCCGCGGCAGACCCGCCGTCAGGACGGCATCGAAGCGCTCCTCCTCGCTGCGGACGACGCGGATGATCGTCTCGCGGTTCGCCTGCAGGTCGGGATAGGCGTCGCCCATCTCCTCGACGACGACGGTGACGAGGGTGTGCAGGACGGGTTCGGCGAAACCGAGTTTCTTCCCGTGCCGCATGGCGCGGCGCATGATCTTGCGCAGTACGTATCCACGCCACTCGTTCGACGGGTTGACGCCGTCATTGATGAGGAACGTCATGGCGCGGATGTGATCCGCGATCACGCGCATGGACACGTCCGCCGGATCATCGAGCGAGGCGGTGTACGCCCGCCCGGCGCGCTGACCGATCGCCTCGAGGATCGGGAGGAACAGGTCGGTGTCGTAGTTGGAGAGCGTGCCCTGGATCACGGCCGTCGCGCGTTCCAGGCCCATGCCGGTGTCGATCGAGCGCGCCGGAAGCGGGTCGAGCGTGCCGTCGGCCTGCCGGTCGAACTCCATGAAGACGTTGTTCCAGATCTCGACGTACCGGTCGCAGCTGCACTCGATCCCTGCGCACGCCTGGCCGTGCTGCTCCGCGTCACAGGGGAGGTGGGTGCCGCGGAAGAAGTAGATCTCGGAGCAGCGGCCGCAGGGGCCCGTGTCGCCCATCTGCCAGAAGTTGTCGGCCGCGCCGAGCTCGCCGATCCGCTCCGCCGGGACCAGCTTCAGCCACGCCTCATACGCCTCGTCGTCGCGCGGCACGCTCCCCTCGCCCTTGAAGATGGTGGGGAAGAGCCGCGCCGGTTCCATCTGCCAGACGTCGGTCAGCAGCTCCCAGGCAAACGGAATGGCGTCCTGCTTGAAGTAGTCGCCGAAGGAGAAGTTCCCCAGCATCTCGAAGAACGTGTGGTGGCGGAGCGAGGGGCCGACGTTGTCGAGGTCGTTGTGCTTGCCGCTGACGCGCATGCACTTCTGCGACGAGGCGGCGCGGGTATAGCTCCGGGATTCGCGTCCGAGGAAGACGTCCTTGAACTGGTTCATCCCGGCGTTGGTGAAGAGCAGCGTGGGATCCTCGTGCGGGACGAGCGGAGAGCTCGCCACCACGGTGTGTCCCTTCCGGCGGAAGAACTCGAGGAAACTGCTCCGAATTTCGCGGGAACGCATCTGAACATTGTAATTGTGAATTCGGAATTAGGACTTGTCGGCGCCGTGGCTGAAGCCGTCCCTCCGGACGACGTGAGCCTGTTGCCCGCAATTCCCAAATCAGAATTCACAATTCGTCCGCGGCCCCGCCCACCCGCCGCAAGGCAGCCGACACGGCCGCGGGGGTAAACCCCTGCCGCATGAGGAACTGGTAGAGGCGGGCGCGTTCCTGCATCGTGGACGGCTTCTTGCCGCCGCGCAGCTTCTTCTGGATGGCGCGGTCGATCAGGGCGCGCTCGTCGAGATCGCTGAAGACCTCCGCCACGGCCTCTGCGACGACCTCTTTGGCGATGCCCATGGCCTGCAGCTCGCGGCTCACCCGCAGGCGTCCGCGTCCCTTGATCTTCGACGCCGTGCGCGCGTACGCCCGGGCCACTCGGCGGTCATCCAGCGCGCCGTTCTCGAGCAGCGTGGCGATGGCCTCGTCGGTTTCTTCGGCTGGATGGTCGCGGTCGATGAGGCGGCTGCGCAGCTGGGTGACCGACAGCTCACGGCGTCCGAGGAGCTTCAGGCCGTCGAGATACGCCGACACCTAACTTCCGAACCGGGTGATCTCCGGCGTGCCGGGGGGCGCGGACCCGGTCCTCAGCATCTCGTCGCGGGCGATGTCGGTCGTGGTGGAGATGCCCTGCACCTTCAGCTTGAACTCGTCCACGTTCGAGGCCCAGCGCAGCGCTTCATCCAGCGCGACGAAGCCCTGCTGGTACAGGCCGAAGATGGACTGATCGAAGGTCTGCATGCCGTACTGCGATGTGCCGGCCGCGATCGCCCCGTGGATCAACGACGTCTTGTCCTTGTCGATGATGCAGTCGCGGATGAAGGCCGTGCTCACCATGACCTCCACGGCCGGCACGCGCCCGAGGCCGTCGGCGCGCGGCATCAGCCGCTGCGAGATCACGGCCTTGAGGACGCTGGCGAGCTGGATCCGCACCTGCCGCTGCTGGTGCGGCGGGAACACCGCGATGATGCGGCTGATGGTTTCGGTGGCGTCGAGCGTGTGCAGCGTCGAGAAGACCAGATGGCCGGTCTCGGAAGCGAGCAGCGCCGTCTCGATCGTCTCGTGGTCGCGCATCTCGCCGACGAGGATGACGTCGGGGTCCTGCCGCAGCGCGCTGCGCAGGGCATGGGAGAACGACCGGGTATCGACGTTGACCTCGCGCTGGTTGACGATCGAATGATGGTCCCGATGCAGGTACTCGATCGGGTCCTCGACGGTCATGATGTGCGCCGAGCGCGTGGCATTGATGTGATCGATCAGGCCGGCGAGCGTCGTCGTCTTGCCGCTGCCGGTGGTGCCTGTCACCAGCACGAGGCCGCGCTCCTCTGAGGCAATCCGCTTGAGCACAGGCGGCAGGCCGAGCTCGTCGATGGTCTTGATGCGCGTGGGGATCACCCGCAGCACCAGGCCGACCGTGCCGCGCTGCTGAAACACGTTGCAGCGAAAGCGTCCGAGGCCGGGGATGCTGTAGGCGAGGTCAACCTCCTGCGCGGCCTCGAATTTCACGCGAAGGTCCGGCGTGAACAGCGTGTACGCGAACGCTTCGGTATCGATGCGTTCGAGCCGCTTTTCCTCGCTGGCCACGACCAGGGTCCCGCTGACCCGCATCATCGGATAGCTGCCGACCTTCAGATGCAGGTCCGACGCCCCGGCCGTTACCGCCGTCTGCAGAAGCTCGTTGATATGCATGTGCACGTTGGACGTGCCACGTTTCAGCCTCGCGCCGTCGTGGCCTTCGCCGAGCCGGCGCCGACCGGCTGCAGCGGCTCGCCCGGATACACGTAGGTGAGCCAGTTGTGGCGGTCGGGGACCTCGCCGTTGATGATGCCGAAAAAGGCCTGCTGCAGCGCCACGGTGATCGGGCCGCGTGTGCCACTGCCGACCGGGATCTTGTCCACCGACCGGATCGGCGTGATCTCGACCGCGGTGCCGGCGAAAAACGCTTCGTCGCAGATGTAGAGCAGCTCGCGCGGCAGCATTTCCTCGCGCACCTTGTGGCCCAGGTCGCGCGCGAGCGTGATCACGCTGTTGCGCGTGATGCCCGGCAGGATCGAGGCCGTGAGCGGCGGCGTGTAGATCGTGCCGTCGCGCACCACGAACAGGTTCTGCCCGCTGCCTTCGCTGAGATAGCCGAACGTGTCGAGCGCGATGCCCTCGCTGTACCCTTCGACGATCGCCTCCATCTTGATCAGCTGGGAGTTGGCGTAGTTGGCCGAGGTCTTGGCGAGCGTCGGAAGCGTGTTCGGCGCCGAGCGGGCCCAGGACGCGATCCGGACGTCGACGCCGTTGTCGAGCGCGTCCTGTCCCAGGTAGGCGCCCCATTCCCACGTCATCACCGCCGCGTCCACGGGGCAGGGGAACGGATTCACGCCGAGGGCGTTGTAGCCGCGGTAGATGATGGGACGGATGTAGCAGGCCTTCTGCTTGTTCGCGCGGATCGTCTCGAGTACGGCCCCGGTGAGCGCGGCCTGATCGATCTGCGGGTCCATCCGGTAGATGCGGGCCGAATCGAACAGCCGCTTCATGTGCGTGTCGAGGCGGAAGCAGGCGGACCCTTTGGGCGTCTCATAGCAGCGCGCGCCTTCGAACACGCCGCTGCCATAGTGGATCACGTGTGACGCGATGTGGATCGTCGCATCGGCCCACTCCACCATGGAGCCGTTCATCCAGATTTTTCCTGTCCCGCTGAAGGCCATTTCGTGTACTCCGTTCCTGGATCGAGAACCGCGGCGATTCTAGCACGCGCCCGGCGGCATCCCGCGCTCGCGCGGGATCATTGTTTTTCGCTGCAAAACGGACACCGGTCCGTTCGTGCGTGCAGGGGCTTCCGGCATTGCCAGCAGAATCGCGCCGCCGGCGCCTCGCGCGCCCGCAGCCGGTTCTGGATGCCCTGCGAATCGTCGCGCACCGTCCGCGCCCCGGGTGTTTCCCCCTTGCCGGCCGCGGGCGGCGTCCGCCGCGTGCTCGCCCTGGCGGCGAGCACATCCTCCATCAGGTCGGTCGCGCGCTGGTATCGCGCCGTCACCTCCGGTGAGAGCGCCGTCATGACGATGTCGCTGATGGCCTTCGGGATCGACGTGTTCCTGAGCCGCGGCGGCGAGACCAGCTCGCCCGACATCAACTTGCCGATGTCGGCGGGCGCGGGCGTGTCGTACGGCAGCATCCCGGTGAGCATCTGGTACATCGTGATGCCCAGCGAGTAGATGTCGGAGGCGAACACCGCCTTGCCGTGAAACTGCTCCGGTGCCATGTACGGCGGGCTCCCGATGACGGTGGTGCCGTGCGCGGCGATCTCCAGGAAGCGCGACGTCCCGAAGTCGGCGACCTTCAGCATGTCGTGGTCGGTGACGAGCACGTTGGCCGGCCGCAGGTCGCGATGGATCACCCCCTGCCGGTGCGCGTGGTCCATGGCGTTGCAGATCTGGCAGGTGAAATCGAGCGCCCGATTGAGGTCCAGCGCGCCGGTGGCGGCGATCACGTGCTCGAGCGTCTCCCCGGGCACGTACTCCATGACGATGAAGAAGACGTTGTCTTCCTTCTCGGCCGTGATGATCGAGACGATGTTGGGATGGCTGACGCTGGCCAGCAGGCGCGGCTCGCGCAGCAGCTCGCCGAAGTCGAGGTTCTGGCGGTGCGGCACCTTGATGGCCACGCGCTTGTCGATCCACGTGTCCTGCGCGAGATACACGGCACCGAAGCCACCGCTGCCGAGCGGCGCGATGATCTTGTACTTGCCGAGCGACTGGCCCTTGAAGAGCAATGGTGCGAGTGCTGAATGCAACGCCCGACCTGAAGGTCGGGCCTACGCTATTGGTGGTGGACGTTCGAAGTATAACGCCCCTGCGGGATAATCAGGGCGATGCTGCCGCGTTTTTACGCTCCCGATCTCGACGCCGAGCTCGCGTCGGTCCTGCTCCCGCCCGAGGAGGCGCGGCACCTCACGCGCGTCCTGCGGCTGGGCGCCGGCGCGGACGTGGCGATCTTCGACGGCCGCGGCGCCGAGTTCCGCGCCGTGGTCGAAGCCGCGGTCCGCGAGACCGCGACGGTGCGGATCCTCGAACGCCTGCCGTCGCCCCCCGCACCCGCCGTGCGGATCGTGCTCGTGCAGGCCGTCCTGAAGGGGGACGCCATGGACGGCGCCGTCCGCGACGCGACGATGATGGGCGCGCACACGATCCAGCCCGTGCTGACGGACCACACCGATGTGAAGCCGTCCTTCGCGCGCCGGCCCGAGACGCTCGACCGCTGGCGTCGCGTGGCGCTGGCCTCGGTCAAACAATGCCGCCGGGCGACACTCCCGGTGATCCCCGACGTGAAGGACGTCGATGCCTGGATGGCCGCGTCGTCTGATGGCATGCGGCTGATCTTCGTCGAGCCGTCCGCGGGTGTCGCGGTGAGATCCGTGCAGTCGCTGCTCTCGGAGCCGGCCCCCGCCACGGTGGCGGTGCTGCTGGGGCCCGAGGGTGGATGGTCCGTCCCGGAGGCAGACGCCGCACGGGCCGCCGGATGCATTCCTCTCAGTCTTGGGCCGCTCACGCTCCGTGCCGACTCGATGCCCGTCGCGGCACTTTCCGCGCTGCAGGTGGTCTGGCCGCGGTGATCGCACGCTCAACCCGGGGTAGGCTAACGGTATGAATACGCGGATCCTGATGACCGCCACGGCCATTGTCCTCGGCGCCATGGGCGTCGCGGCCTCATTTCTGCCCGTCGAGATCCTGACGTTCCTGGACCCGGGGATCAACCGCGCACCCGCCACGGTGGTCCAGCTGCTCGGCGCAGCCCTGCTCGGCTTGGCGATGCTGAACTGGATGGCCAAAGCCGCGCCGGCTGGCGGGATCTACGGACGGCCGATCGTCACCGCGAACCTGGTGCACTTCACGGTCGGCGGCATCGCCCTGGCCAAGCTCGTGGCCGTGGGAGATCTCCCCGCCGCCGCGATCGTGCTGGCGGCCATCTACGTGATCTTCGCGCTGTGTTTCGGTGTCGTGATGTTCGGTCGCGGTCCCATCGGGGCCCTGGAGCATTCAGGCCCGGGGTAGGCGACTGACGAGACACGCGAACCAGTCGTCCTCTTCGGCGCTCTCGGTGATCGCGAAATGCGGCGCGAGCGCGTCCATCACGCGAGCCTTCTCATCGACGTTGAACCCCGACACGAGCAGCGATCCGCTCGGGCGCACGAGGCGCGCGAGGTCGGCGGCATGGTGCACGAGCAGCGTGCCGGTCAGGTTGGCCGTCACGAGATCGGCGGCCGGCACGGTGGTCGTCGACAGATCGTCGACGTGAGCCTCGACGACCTTCTCGACGCCGTTGGCCGCGATGTTCTCCCGCGCGTTCTCCACGGCATCGGGATCCGTGTCGATCGCCGAGACGAAGGCGGCGCCGAGCTTCGCGGCCGTGATGGCGAGCACGCCGGAGCCGGTGCCCACGTCCGTGACCGTGAGTCCCGACAGGTTGCGGTTCTGGAGCAGCACGATGCAGAGCCGCGTGGACTGATGATGCCCGGTGCCGAAGCCGCGTGACGGCTCGATCAGGACAAGCACTTCGTCGGGGTGCGGGGCCTCCATCCCGCGTCCCGCATCCCGCATCCCGTCCGGGAGATCCCACGGCGGCGCGACAGTGACGCGGCCGATGCGGATCGCCGGCAGATCCGCCTGCGTCCGGCGGGCCCAGTCTTCGTCGGCGACCTCGGTGCTGGTCAGTTCCAGCTGCGCGAACGCCGCGTCCTCGCCCGCGGCGGCTGCCGCGGCATCGCGCAACGCCGTCGTGGGAAAGTGCGCGGTCCACACCTGCGGGGCCGTGAGATCGTCTTCCTGGACCGCGACCAGCTCGTAGTCGGCCAGCAGCGCCACCAGCCGATCGCGCAGCGCCGCGGACGTTCCCGGGGGGAAGCGCACGATCAGCGCCGGCGAGGGATCCACTAGTCTTCTCCGAGGGGCGTCGCCCTTCGGACTCCCCGACACGCGCCCTTGCTCGCCGCTTCGTCGGCTCGCTCCGGTCGCGTGGCTCGCTCGCGCCGCTCGCTCGCGACTGTGGGAGGCATCCTTGAGAACACTAAGTGAACATGTCCTTCATCCGCTCGAAGAAGGGCTTCTCATCCGTGCCCGTCCCGTCATCAGCCTGCGGCGGCATCGTCCGCGCGAGCTCTTCGAGCAGGTGCTTCTGTTCCTTGGTGAGCTTCTTCGGGACGGCGGCGCGCGCGACAACGTGCAGGTCGCCGTGGCCGCGGCCGTTGACGTTCGGCATCCCCTTGCCGCGGAGGCGGAAGCGCGTCCCCGGCTGGGTACCGGCCGGGATGGTCAGATTCTCGCGGCTCTTGAGCGTGGGTACCTTGACCGTGCCGCCGAGCGCCAGCGTGGGGAAGTGGATCGGCAGCTCGCAATACAGGTCGTCCTCTTCGCGGTGGAAGAACGGATGTTCCTGGACGTGGACGACGACGTACAGGTCGCCCGTGGGGCCCCCGGCAGTCCCGTGTTCCCCCTCGCCGGTGAGGCGCATCTGCTGGCCCGTGGCGATGCCGGCCGGGATCTTCACCGTGAGCGTGCGCTCGCGCGCGATGCGGCCCGCGCCGCGACAGGCGGTGCAGGGCTTGGCGATGGTCTTCCCCGTGCCGCGGCAGGTCGAGCAGGGACGTGCGACGGTGAGAAAGCCCTGCTGATACCGCAACTGGCCCGTGCCGCGGCATTGTGAACAGGTTTCGGCGGTGGTGCCGGGCGCCGCACCGGTGCCGGTGCAGGTCTCGCAAGTCTCTTCGCGCGGGACGACGATCGAGGCCTCGGTGCCGTCGGCCGACTCCTCGAACGTGATCTCGAGGTCGTACCGGAGATCGGATCCACGCTGCGGACCCCCGCGCCGGCGCCGGCCGCCGAGAATGTCGCCGAAGCCGAACATGTCGCCGAGGCCGGAAAAGATGTCCGAGAAGTCGGCGAAGATCGTGGGATCGAATCCGGCCCCGCCCGTGCCGGCCGCGTTCACGCCGGCGTGCCCGAACCGGTCGTACAGGCTGCGCTTCTGCGCATCGGCCAGGACGGCATAGGCCTCGGCCGCTTCCTTGAACGTTTCCTCGGCCTTCGCGTCGCCGGGATTTCGATCGGGATGGAACTTCAGCGCGAGCTTGCGGTACGCGCTCTTCAGCTGCTGGTCGGTCGCCTGGCGGTCGACACCGAGGATTTCATAGTAATCACGCTTACTCACGCCGCATTACCCTTTGGCGACTTTCACCATCGACGGCCGCAGCAGGCGGTCGCCGAGCATGTACCCGCGGCGGAATTCCTCGATGATTTCCCCTTCGCGGCGTCCTTCGGCCGGTTCGTACGACACGGCCTGATGGTAGTACGGATCGAAGTCGGCGCCGAGCGACTCGATCGGCTGCACGCCCCGCTTGCGGAGAAGGTCCGCGAGCTGGCGTTGAATGAGCTCCACACCCTGGCGGTACGCGTCCGCGTCGCCGCCGGCCTCGACCTGGAGCGCGCGCTCGAGATCGTCGACGAGCGGCAGCAGATCCTCGAGCACACTCGCGGTGATGGCGTCCGAGAGCGCCTGACGGTCGCGCTCGGTCCGCTTGCGGTAGTTGTCGAATTCCGCCGTCTTGCGAAGGAGGAGGTCCTTCAGCTCGTCGCGCTCGCGTTCGAGCTGGTCGGCGCGCGCGTCGGTGGCGGCCTCCGAGGGGCTGTCGAGTGCCGCGGCTGCGGTCTCATCCAGCGGATCCTTCGGATGTTCGTGTCGGTGTTTGTCTGCGCGTTTCATGCGTCGGTGCGGCCGACCATGCGATTCATGGCCCGGGTGAGGCTGTCGACGGCGTTGATCGCGCGGGAGTACCGCATCCGCGTGGGGCCGATGACCCCCACGGCGCCCATGCCGCGCCCATCGTTGTACGTCGCAGCCACGATGCTGAAGCTGTGGAGGTCCGGTTTGCTGTGCTCGCTGCCGATCACCACGGTGAGCCCCGCTCCGCTCAGATAATCGTCCAGCAGCTGCACGAGACGCCGCTTTTCCTCGATCATCTTCAGCAGCGTGCGCAGCGTCTGGATCGTGGACTCGGCATCCGCCCCCGTGACGTCGTCGAGCAGGAGCGAGGTGCCCTGGATGAAGACGTTCGGCGCCGTATCCATGTCGGCGAAAGTGGAACTCGCCAGTTGCAGCGCGCGCTGCATCAGCGCGTCGTAGAGCGTCCGCTCTTCGCGCAGGCGGTCCATGACGGCGCTGTGAACTTCGACCATCGAGCGCCCGCGGAACTCGCTGTTGAGGTAATTCGCCGCGTGCCGAAGCTCGGCCGCAGAATAGCGCTCGGCCGGCTCGATGACTTTGTGCGAGATCTGCCCGCCGTTGGCGACCAGGACGACGAGGATCTTGCCGGAGTCGAGCGGCACGAATTCGAGGTGCTCGAGCGTGGTGCGGTCGGCGGCGGGGGCGATGGCAAAGCCCACGTGGTGCGACGCGCGGGAGACTTCCTGGGAGACGTGGCTGAGCAGATCGTCCACGGTGCCGGCCCGGCGCAGGCGCGCTTCCACCTGCGGCGCAGGACGGGAGGTGCGCCGCTCGGCCAGCAGCTGATCCACGTAGGCGCGATACCCGCAATCGGTCGGAACGCGGCCGGCCGACGTATGCGGTTGGCTGACATAGCCCTGATCCTCGAGGCGGGCGAGGATGTTCCGGAGCGTTGCGGATGAGACGCCGAAGCCACGGGCGGCGAGCCAGAGCGAGGACACCGGCTCACCCTGGTCGATATACGCCTGGACCAGGACGCCAAGAATCCGTCTATCTCGTTCCGGCAGTTCAGGATGGGGTGTCATAGGCTATTAGCACTCCACGCGTTGGACTGCCAGATCATTATACGTCAGATCCCGGCGCGGCCCGCCAGCTCGACCGCGGCCGACCGGGCCGTGGCGGCGATTTCGGCCGCGTCGGCCCCCAGCAGCGTGAAGTCGCGGACGAGCAGCCGTCCATCGACCATCGTCAATCGGACGTCGGTGCCCCGCGCCGCGTACGCCAGCGTGGACCAGGGATCCGCGTCGGGGGCCAGATGCGGGCGGTTCCGCTCGATCAGGATCAGATCGGCCTTCTTGCCGACTTCGATCGACCCGATTTCGGCCTCGAGGCCGAGCGCCCGGGCTCCCTCGCGGGTGGCCATCCAGAGGGCGTCCTGCGCGGTCAGGGCTCCCGGGCCTTCTTTTATGGCCTGGAGCGTGGCCGCCAGCCGGATTTCCTCGAACATATCCAGGCGATTGTTGCAGGCCGCGCCGTCGGCCCCGAGCGACACCGAGATCCCCCGGCGGCGCATCGCTGCGACCGGCGCGATGCCGGAGCCGAGTTTGAGATTCGACCCCGGGCAGTGCAGCACCTTGACGTCGCGTTCGGCGAGGAGCGCCTGTTCGGCGTCGGTCACCCAGACGCAGTGCGCGGCGCACAGGCGCGCC
The DNA here is from genome assembly GCA_040881785.1 of Vicinamibacterales bacterium. Classification (GTDB taxonomy): domain Bacteria; phylum Acidobacteriota; class Vicinamibacteria; order Vicinamibacterales; family 2-12-FULL-66-21; genus JACDCA01. The sequence goes on along the minus strand of JBBECO010000044.1, from coordinate 12,386 downwards.
GTGGCCAGGCCGGTGTCGGCGAGATATTCGAGGTTGCTGAAGCCGCCCGACAGGCGGCGCACGACCTCGACTTCGTCGCGGTTCTCCGACGCGTGCGTGTGCACGATCGCCCGTTCGCGCGTCGAGAGGTGCGCCACCGCTTCGAGCAGCTCGCGGGAGCAGGAGACCGCGAAGCGCGGCGCGAAGGCCGCGTGGAGCCGTCCGTTGGCGGCGCCATCCCAGCGCTTCTTCAGCGCCAGGCTCTCGTCGATGGAATCCGCGGTCCGTTCACGAAGGCGCGACGGCACCTCGGCGTCCGAATCCATCATGCATTTGCCGACCACGCCCCGCATGCCGGCGTCTGCGAGCGTGTCGAACACGACGTCCGTGTCGTGCACGGTTTCCATCGTGAGCACCGTCGTGGTGCCGGAGAGCAGCAGCTCGGCGGCCGCGAGGCGGGCCGAGGCCCGCAGCGTGGACGGCGTGTGGGCGGCTTCCAACGGCCAGACGCGCCGCTTCAGCCACTCGAGCAGCGGCATGTCGTCCGCATACCCGCGGAAGAGTGTCTGGCACAGATGCACGTGCGTCTGGATGAAACCGGGCAGCAGGTACGCGCCGCCGGCGTTGATGGTGACGTCCCACGTGCCGTCGTCCTCAGCGCCAATGGAAACGATGCGGCCGCCGCGGACGCCGACGGCCCCCTGGAGGATCTCCCGGCCGTCGTTCATGGTGACGATGGTGGCGTTGCGGATGAGGACGTCTGGCGCGCTCACCAGGCCCCCTGAAGGTAAGGGCCTGGATGGGAAATGGGAAATGGTAAATGGAAAAACACTCGGTTTTTCAGCGGCCTGCTAGGCCCGCTGCCGCAACGCGGCGAGACGGACGCGCTTCATGGAGAGGTCCGCGGTCTCGGCGCCCCGGCGGACGGCAATGAGCTCCGCCAGGATGCTGACGGCGATTTCCGCGGGGGTCACGGCGCCGATATCGAAGCCGATCGGCGCGTGGACCGCCTCGAGCACGGACGCCGGCATGCCTTCGGCGCGCAGAAGGTCGTAGATCTTCGCCACCTTGGCGCGGCTTCCGATCAATCCCAGGTATCGCAGCTCGCGCGGCGCCAGCGCGCGCATGGCCTGGAGATCGTGCTGGTGCCCGCGCGTCACGACCACGACGAAGGCCGACGGGGGAATCTCGGCGCGCTGCAGCCACTCGGGAATCGGTTCGATGACGAGGTCGGCGGCGGGGAAGCGGTCCGCATTGGCGAACTTCGACCGGTCGTCGATCACGTGGAGCTGGAAGCCGGCGTCGGCGGCAATCCGGCCCAGGTGATAGCCGACATGACCGGCGCCGACGATGTAGAGATGCGGAGAGGGCAGCAGGGGATCGACGTGCACGTCCATGCGTCCGCCGCAGATGAGGCCGTTCTCCTGGACGAAGTCGTCGTTCAACTCGTAGTGGACGACCTGCGACCGGCCGTCCTCGAGGGCGAGCCGGGCCTTGCCGATGGCGTCGTTCTCGTAGCAGCCGCCGCCGATCGTGCCGATGATGCGGCCGTCCGCAAAGACGAGCATCTTCGCGCCGGCGCGCTGCGGCGTCGAGCCCTGCGCGCGGATCACCGTCACGAGCGCGGCCGCTTCGCCCCGCTTCAGCGCGTCGGCCGCCGCCGCCAGGACCTCTTCGTTCAGAACAGGACCTCGATCTTCGACTTGTTCTTGATGCCGGCGACGAAGGCCTGCTGCTGTTCGTCGCGGCGCTGCTGGGTCAGGAACCCGCGGATCTTCTCGGACGCCTCTTCGTACGGCACGTCCTTGCGTTCGGTGACCTGGATCACGTGATAGCCGAACTGGGTCTCGACCACGTCGCTGATCTGACCGGCCTGCAGCGCAAAGGCGGCCTTCGAGAACTCCGGCACCATCCGTCCCTTGGTGAAGAAGCCGAGATCGCCTCCCTGCTGGGCGCTGCCGTCACTCGAGTGCTGCTTGGCGAGCGCGCCGAAATCCGCGCCGGCTTTCGCCTGCTTCAACACGCCGTCGATCGCCGCCCGTGCCTTCTTCTTCGAGACATCGTCGAAGCCGTCCGGCTTGATGAGGATATGGCTGGCGCGGATGCCGGTGAACTCGTCAGGGTTCTTGTCGTAGAACTCGCGCACCTCGGCGTCGGTGACGCCAGGGGCGGCGGCCAGCGCCGCTTCCATCATCTTGTTGATCGCCAGATCGCGGCGGATGTCGGCACGCAGCCGATCGAGCGTCATGTCGCGCTCGGCCAGGGCCTTCTTGAAGGCCGCTTCGTCGGGGATCTGCTGGCGCAGCTCGGCGATCCGTTCGTCGGCCATCTTCTTCGCCTCGCCATCGCTGACCTCGACGCCGCGGGCGCGGGTTTCCTGGACGAGCGCGGTATAGGTCACGAGCTGATCCAGGACGGCGCGGTAGATCTCGTCGCGCCGCTCCGCCGGGACCGCCTGCCCGGCCTGCATCTCCATCTGCTTCAGCAGCCGGTCGAAGTCAGCCTTGGCGACGTTCTGGCCGTTCACGCGCGCGACGACCGCGGGAATCGTCACCGGAACCGGTTTGACCGGCTCGGGTGGCGGGACGGCCGCGGCCGGCTCGCCCGGTGTGCTGGCGGCGGCGCCGGGCTGTGCCGGTTGTGCCTCGGTGGCGGGCGCCTCGGTCGACGGCTTGTTGCAGGCGGACGCGGCGCAGGCGAGGATCACGAGCGCGGCTGCGCCCCAACGCAAATTCAACATGGTCACCCATTATCGCCGGAATCCGCAGGATGGCGAACTATCCCATCCTGCGACGGGAAATGGGAAATGGGAAATGGGAAAGCCTGCTCAGCGGCCTGCTACGGCCGGAAGGCATGGAGGTGGCAGATTTCTGCCGGTTCGGTGCCCGCGATGAATGCCTCACGGAAGATGCGCGGGCAGGCGAAGGTCGCCAGTTTGCCGGTGTCCCGGTCGATTTCCAGGAACGAAATGCCGTCAGGCGTGGCAAAACTGGTGTTGGGCCGGCCGGCCATCGCGCGCAGCATGAACGACGTCCAGATGGGGAGGGCCGCCTGCGTGCCGCTGAGGCCGACCGGCGTGTTGTCGTCGAGGCCGACCCAGACCACCGTCAGCAGTTCGGGTGTGAAACCGACGAACCACGCGTCGCGCAGATCGTTGGTGGTTCCGGACTTGCCGGCCGCGTCGTGCACGAAGCCGGCGGCCCGGGCGCCGGCGCCCGTCCCTTCGTTGATGACGCTGCGCATCATGTTGGTGACGAGAAAGGTCGTCTCGGCGCGGGCGACGCTGCGCACGGGTTCGGTGGGAATCGGAATGTCGCTGCCGGCGCGCATGATCCGGGTGATCGGCTTCAGGGGACGGATCGCGCCCCCGTTGGCGAACACGGTATAGGCCGAGGCGACCTGCAGGGGGGTGACCTCGAAGACGCCGAGGGCGATCGACGGGTACGGGCGCGGCGGCGTGCCGGCGCCCACGCGGCGCCAGAGGCCGGCGACGTGGTCGTAGCCGGCGGTTTCGGCCACCTTAATGGTCGCGATGTTGCGCGAGAGCGCCAGGGCGCGCCGCAGCGTGATGGCCCCCTCGTACTCGCCGTCGTAGTTGCCCGGCGTCCACGTCTGCTGGTTGAACTCCCACGACGTCGGCTCGTCGAGCACGACGGTCGCCGGCGTCACGTCGGTGCGCCCGTCGGCCAGCGCGCGCTCGAACGCGGCCAGGTAGACGAAGGGTTTGAAGACCGACCCCGGCTGGCGGTTCGCGTTCAGCGCGCGGTTGAACTGCGTCTGGTTGTAGCTGCGTCCGCCGACCAGCGCGAGAATCTCACCGGTGCGCGGGTCGATGGCGACGAGCGCGGCCTGGGCCCGCTGCCGCTTGCGCTTCGCGAGGATCTCGTCCACGCGGTTCAGGCCGTCGCGCACGGCGTCCTGCGCGAGCTTCTGCAGGTGCACGTCGAGCGTCGTGTAGACGTCGATGGCGCCGGTGATCTTGTACTTGTCCTGCAGCTCCTGTCCGACGAAATCCACGAAGTAGGGCGCCTCGTTCTCGAGCGAGCGGGCCGCGACCTGCAGCGGTTCCCGCGACGCCCGGCTGGCGGCATCGGCCGTGATGAAACCGGCGGTCGCCATCGCCTGCAGGACGACGTTCCGGCGTTCCTTCGAGCGCTCGGGATTGTTGAAGGGGGAGTGCCGCGGCGGCGACTGGATCACCCCGGCGAGCGTGGCCGCCTCGCTCAGCGAGACGTTCGAGATGTCCTTGCCGAAGAAGATTCGCGACGCCTCGGGCACGCCGTGGATGGCGAACGAGCCGCGCTGGCCCAGCCAGACGTCGTTCAGGTACAGCTCGAGGACCTCGGACTTGCTCAGCCGGCGCTCGAGCGCGACCGACATGATCCATTCCTGGGCCTTCCGGCGAGGCGACCGCTCCTGCGTCAGGAACGTGTTCTTCACGAGCTGCTGTGTCAGCGTGCTCGCGCCGCGCATGTAGGTCTTGTCGCCGAACGCGTAGTTCCAGAGTGCGCCCGCGATGGCCAGCGGGTCGATGCCGGGATGATCGTAGAACCGGCGGTCCTCGATCGCCAGTACGGCCTGCACCACCCGCGGCGGGATCTGCGCAAGCGGCACGTCCCGACGCTTCTCGCGGCCGGTCGCCACGAGTGCCGTGATGAGCGGCGTATCGAGCTCCAGGCGATCCCATCGCGTCGTCCCGCCAACGGCCTCGATATAGTCGATGCCCTGCGGCTCCTTCCCCTTGGCGGCGACGGCGAAGTGCACGCGGGCGAGCTTCCCCTTGCTCTCCCCGTCCCTCGGCACGATCAGGATGGTGTCGCGGCCGATCGTGAACTCGCCGGCCCGCTCCGCGCGGGTCCGCTGCGCATAGCCCAGGTCGTTGAGCCGGTCCACCAGCTGTCGCGGCGTGAGCGACTGGCCTCTCCGGACCTCGAAGGGGCGGGCGAACACGCGTGGATCGGCGCGCTGGAACTCGCCGTGCAGCCGCGCGTCGAGCAGCCGGCCGAAGGTGACGTAGTAGTACAGCGTGACGGCCGTGACGAGCAGGCAGGGGACCGCGATGGCCAGCAGGACGTAGAACGTCCATCCGCGCCGGCGGCGCTTGCCGGCGGGCCGCTTGCCCTCCGGACGCTTCGCTTTCGTGCCGACTGCCTGGGGCAGCCCGATACGGGGTGTGGCCATGGATTCTGCAGCGTCGCGGGGAACGCCCGTATTGTAACCGGCGTCTGAAGTACCCTGTGGAAAAGCCTCTGGCGTTCAGAAGGTGAGCATGACGAAGGTTGACCTGCTGGTCTTCGGACCGCATCCGGACGACATCGAGATCGGCTTCGGCGGATCGGTGGCCCTGCACGCCGCGCGCGGCTTTCGCGTCGGCCTCTGCGACCTCACGCGCGGGGAGCTGGGGTCCAACGGCACGGTGGAGGAGCGGCTGGCCGAGGCCGAGGCGGCCCGGGCGGTGCTCGGGGCGGACTGGCGCCTGAACCTCGAATGGCCCGACGGCGGCCTGTATGAAACGCCCGAGCACGTCAGCGACGTGGTCCGCCTCGTGCGCGCGGCGCAGCCGCGGGTGGTCGCGATCCCGCACTGGAACGACCGGCACCCGGACCACCGTGCGGCGAGCGACACGCTCAGCCGCGCCGTCTTCAAGGCCGGTCTCCGGCGCTTCGAGTCCGCCACCCCGTCGTTCAAGCCGCAGCGCGTCTGCTACTACTTCATCAACGACGAAGCGCCGGTGTCGTTTGGACTGGATGTCTCGGAGGTCTACGACAAGAAGCGGCAGGCCCTGGCCTGCCACGCGACGCAGTTCGCGCCGAGCGGCGCCGACCGCGTCCAGACGCGGCTGACCGGCTCGAGGTTCCGGCAACTGATCGAGAGCCGCGACGCGCGCCTCGGGGCGCTGACCGGCGTCGCCTACGCGGAAGGGGTGGTCGTGCGGGAGCCGATGCTGCACACCGACCTGTTCGGCCACGGCCACAGGGGACACACAGAAGACACACTGGGATCTGACGCTGAGCGCGGAGGGGAGCGGTGAACGTCGGGATCGTCTGCTACGCGTCGGTCGGGGGCAGCGGCATCCTCGCCACCGAACTGGCGAAGTCGCTCGCCGATCGGGGGCATGAAGTCCACCTGCTCAGCACCGATCCGCCGTTCCGGCTCGGGGACTACCAGCCCGGCCTCTTCTTCCATCGGGTCAACACGCCGGCGTATCCGCTGTTCCGGGAGCCGCAATACCTGATTTCGCTGGCGACGCGCATCGTGGAGGTCACGCGCGAGTTCAATCTCGACGTCGTGCACGCACACTATGCCGTGCCGCACGCGACGGCTGCCTATCTCGCCAAGCAGATCCTGCTGGCCTCGACCGACGTGCACCGCGTGCCCCAGATCATCACGACGCTGCACGGCACCGACATCACGCTCGTCGGGAGCGATCGGTCGTACTCAGAGACCGTGGCGTTCTCGATCGCGCAGTCGGACGGCGTGACGGCCGTCTCCGAGAGCCTGAAGGCCGACACCTACCGCACGCTCGCGGTCGATCGCGACATCACGGTGATCCCGAACTTCCTCGACTGCCAGGTGCACCGGCGTCTGTACAATCCCGCGATCCGCGCGAGGTACTGCCCCCCGGGATGCGAGAAGCTGGTGGTGCATGTCTCCAACTTCCGGCCGGTCAAGCGCGCGCGGGCCGTGGTGGAGGTGTTCGCCCGGATCGCCGCGCAGGTGCCGTCGCGGCTCCTGCTCATTGGCGACGGACCGGAGCTGAGCGATGCACTCGAGACCGCGCGCCATCTCGGGATCCAGCGGCGCGTCGAGGCGGTCGGCGAACAGGACCAGGTGCTGCCGCTGCTCTCGGTCGCCGACCTGTTCCTGCTGCCGTCGGCGCAGGAGAGCTTCGGGCTGGCCGCGCTCGAGGCGATGGCCTGCGAGGTGCCCGTCGTCGCGTCGCGGGTGGGTGGTCTGCACGAGGTGGTGGAGCACGGGGTCACCGGTTTCCTCCACGAGCCGGAGGATGCCGACGGCATGGCCGACAGCGCGATCCGCCTGCTGCAGGATCCGGAGATGCATGCCCGCTTCGCGGCCGCCGGGCGCGCCACCGTCACCGGCAGGTTCTGCGCGGACCTGGTGGTGCCGATGTACGAGAAGTTCTACGAGCAGCTGGTCGCAGCGGCGGCGTCTGCTTGACCTTTGCTGTCAAGCTGTTCCGCTGTCCCGCTGTCGCGCTGAACGGGCTGACGGCTTTTCGGCACGAAGGGCACCAAGGCCACCAAGGCCACCAAG
>JBBECO010000044.1:0-5032 GCA_040881785.1 Vicinamibacterales bacterium | reverse complement strand
CACCAAGGCCACCAAGAGCACGAAGAGAGAGCACTAAACAGAAAGTATTTTGTGTTCTCCTTGGTGCTCTTGGTGGTCTTGGTGTTCTTCGTGCCAGGCCCCGTGGGTCGTGGGGCGTGGAGCGTGGGGCGTGAGGAGGGCGGCTCAGATCACGAGCAGCCAGTGGTACCCGGGCTCCACGGGCAGCTCCTCGATCAGCCGCTCCACCAGCGCAGGACCGTAGCGGTTCAGGAAGAACACCATCCCCAGCGTCCGCTCCTGCGGCTGGCCTGACGGAAAGATCTGCGCCTGCGCGCGGGTGAACTGGCGGCGCAGCGTGTCGTCGCGCTTCTTCGCGGCCTGGATCACCTTGTTCTGCAATCCGCGCAGATCGTGCTCCATCCGGCCAAGGGTCGTGCGCGCGGCGCCGGCGAGGGTCGGATCGACCGCCGGAATCACCTCGATGACCCGTTCCATGGCCTGCTGCACCTGCCGGCCGGCGTTACCGAGCGCCTCCTCGACGGCCTTCGGCAGTTGCGCCTGCAGCAATCGATTGAGCGTGGCGTCGTCGCGCGCCTGGAGGTCCTGGACGGGAAGGTCGTACTTCGAGAGAAAGCGCGCGGCGGCTGAATCGATGAGGGTCGCCGTGCCGCGGGGATGCACGAGCGGCATCGGCACGCCGAAGTGCTCGTAGACGCCGCGGAGCTGTCCGAGATAGGCCAGTTCGCTGGGCCCGGCCACATAACAGATGGTCGGGAAGAGCGCGTCCTGCACCACCGGCCGCAGCAGGACGTTCGGGCTGAAGCGCTCCGGATGATCGACGGCCTCGCTCACGAGCGAGGTGGCCTCGAACCGATCCTCCCCGTCGGTGAAGCCCGACGCGTCGCGGCGCAGGAGCCGTCGTTCGGGGTTCACGCGGAACAGCGCGACGCTGTCGGCGGCCGGCGTGACCTGAGGCGCATGTCCGCGCGCCTGCAGGTCGGCACCGGCGGCGGCGGCGAGCGACGCGGTTCGCCCCGGGAACTGGAGCTCGCGCGCAAAGATGTCCGCCACGAAGGGCTTCGCCGCCGGATCGGCCGATTCGAAAACCACCATCCCATGCGGTCCGAGGACGGCGTCCAGCAGCCGCGCGAAAGCGGTCCCCATCGAGGTGCCCGCGGCGTAGGATTCCCGCAGCGTCGCCGACAGCCAGGCGCTGAAATCGCTCTCGGCCAGCGTCCCGAGGAGCTCCTCGACCGTGGCCGCGACCCGCTCGTCGAGCCTGAGCGCACTCACGGGCAGTGCGCCGGCACCGGCCGGCTCCGCCAGCGTTATTTCCTTCGGCTGCTGGTCTCTGTCGAGTACCGTTGTTGACCGGATCTCCGCCCAGTCGTGGTCTTCCGACTCGACCCAGAACACCGGCACGACGGGGATGCCGTGTTCGGCCGCCGTCCGCCGTGCGAGCTGGATCGTGGTCACGGCCTTGAGGACGGTGTACAGCGGTCCGCCGAAGGCCCCGGCCTGCTGGCCCGTGACGACCGCGACGGCGCGATCGTCGTCGAGCAGGGCGGCGGCCGCGAGGGCTTCAGCCGGCGCGCCGCGCCGCCTGAGCTGCTCGCGGACGACCGACGCCATGTCGCGCCGCTGTCGGGGATGGCGCGCGGCACGGGCAATCGCGTCGCGCCACGCGTCGGGTGACTGAGGATCGCCGGCGTACAGCGCGGCGATCGAACTGAACTGGCTGATATAAGCGGTGGCGAGCGGCCGGATCCAGGCGATCTGCCGAACGTCGATACGGATCTTCGAATCGGCGGACAAGGTGCACGTACTCTCTCAGATTGTGTTACATTTTTTCAACCCCGCCTCGAGGAGCTCCGTAAACTGACCCGAGACGATCCGTCTGCGTTCGCCCCACCGCCAGCCTTCGGCCCCTTTCGGGTGCTGCATCAGGTCGGCGTCGGCGCGCTCGGTCCGGTCTTCCGCACGTACGAACCGACGCGCGACCGGCTCGTGGCCGTCAAGGTCTTCCGGCTCGACGTGACGCCGGAGCAGGCACAGTCGCTCGCCGACGAGCTCTCGGTCGCGGCCGACGCCGGGCTCTTCCACCCCTCCGTCGTCGAACCCATTGCCGCGGGCGTCGAAGGCACCGTGGCGTACCGGGCCGAAGAGTACGTGGCGGCCGAAACGCTCGACGTTGCGTTGCGGCACTATGCGCCGGCCCCGATCGACAAGGTGCTGCCCATCATCACGCAGCTCGCCGGCGCGATCGACTTCGCGCGGACGGCGGGCGTCGGCCACGGCGCGCTGCATCCCCGCGATATCTTCGTGACGCCCGAAGAGACCCGCGCCACCGGCTTCGGCGTCGTCGAAGCCCTGGAACGCGTGGGCCTGCGCGCACCGGTGCGGCGCCCGTACTCGGCGCCGGAACGGGTGGCCGGCCAGAAATGGGGCACACCGGCCGACGTCTTCTCCCTGGCGGCGATCGCCTACGAGCTGCTCACCGGCCGGCGCCCCGCCGGGACCGGCGCGCAGATCGGCGCGGTCACTGGCACCACGGCAGGTCCTCACCCGGCCGCGCTGCACGCCGTCTTCGTGCAGGCCATGGACGACGATCCTGCCCGGCGATTCCAGACCGCGCTCGCGTTCGCATCGGCGCTCGATGCCGCGGCCAGCGGTGATCAGCCGATCCCGGTTGCCGCTGCCGGGACCGCGGCCGGCGTGGCCGGCGTGGCGGGCCTCGCCTCCGCCGAGGCGGTCCCTGAGGATGTCGATGCCGCGGCCGAGGAGCCGGAGTTCGACGATGTGCTGGCCGAGAAGGACGAGGACGAGGCCCACGCCGAGCTCCTGCGACAGGAAGCGGAGATGGAGGACGCGGATGACGCCGCGCTCGAACCGGCCAGCGGCGGCTTGCTCTTCAACGACGAAGCGCTCGCGGATCTCACCCTCGATGCGCCGGCGATCGCCGACACGGAACGGTTCGCCGACGAGTTCACGCTGGCGGCGACCGGCCTTCCTGAGGACGATGCGCCGGAAGCTGCGGACGAGGTCGACGCCGTCGAAGACGAGGCGGACGTCGAGGACGCCCTCGAAGAAGAAGAGATCGAGGCGGGCGGCGCCGAGTACGACGAGCCCGCGCCGCTGGCGGCCGTGCCGTACGAGCCGGCGCGGGCCCCCCGTGGCTTTCTGAGTGACGACGAACCGCCGCCGGTCTTCCACGACCGGCCGCGTTCGTCGTTTCTGTCCCACGCGGTGATCGGCGTGCTCGGACTGCTGGTGGGCTTCGCGGCCGGGCATGCCGTGGCGAGCCGCATGCAGGACGCGCCCCCGGGCACGGGCGTGTCGGACGGAAGCGTCGCGGGGGCACCCGGGCCCGATTCCGCACAGCCGTACAGCGAAGAGACGCTCGCGCCTCCGCAGCAGCCGGCGGCCGCGCCGCCGGCCGCTGGTGAGGCGCCGCCTCCGGCGGAGCCGCCCGCGGCTGTCGCGGATCGCGAGACCAGTCCCGTGCGAGGACGCGTGGTCGTCCGCTCGACGCCGCCAGGCGCGAACGTCACCCTCGACGGTGACTGGCGAGGACGCACGCCCCTGACGCTCGACACGCTGCCGTTCGGCGCGCACGAGATCCGCGTCGTGCTGTCCGGATACGAGGTGGCCAGAGAAACGGTGAGGCTGACGGCAGACTCGCCGTCCCGCACGCTGACCGTCCCGCTTCGGCGCAGCGCGCCGGCACGAACGCCCCGAGCGGCCGCCGCGCCGCCCCGCGACCAGGCGGCGAAGCCGCAGACGTTCACCGGCTCGATTTACGTGGACTCGCGCCCGCGCGGCGCACGGGTCCTGCTCGACGGGAAGCCCGTGGGCACGACACCTCTCCGCCTCCCGGACGTGAGCATCGGCTCGCACATCGTCAAGCTCCAGCTCGCGGACCACACCGACTGGACCACGTCCACGCGCGTCGTCTCGGGCCAGGAGGCGCGGGTCACGGGTTCCCTCGAACGGATCAGATGAAAGCGACCCTCGCGCTCGAAAACGGTCTCTGGTACGAAGGCGATGCCGCCGGTGCGCCCGGCGAGACGTCGGGAGAGGTCGTGTTCAACACGAGCATGACCGGCTATCAGGAGATCCTCACGGACCCCTCGTACTCGGGGCAGATCGTCACGATGACGGTGCCCGAGGTGGGGAACTACGGGGTCTCGGACGAGGACGGCGAGTCGCGCGGCACGCAGGTCGCCGGCTTCATCGTGCGCGAGGAGTCGCCCATCGCGAGCAACTGGCGCTCCGACACGACGCTGCGCGAGTACCTCACGCGCAACAACGTCGTCGCGATCTCCGACATCGATACGCGGGCGCTGACGCGGCTGCTGCGGTCGTCGGGCGTGATGCGCGGTGCGATTGCGACCGGTGACGTCGATCCGCGCGAGCTGGTCGAGAAGGCGCGTGCCGTGCCGTCGATGGAAGGCTCCGACCTGGTGTTGGGCGTCACCTGCGCGGAGCCGTTCGATTACGTGCCGTCGCCGTCCGATGAATTCGCGCCGGTTCCCGAGCGGCTCGCCGGCCGTCCGCTGAAGATCGCCGCGTACGATTTCGGGATGAAGTACAACATCCTGCGCCGGTTCGCGGCACACGGCTGCGCGGTGCGCGTGTATCCCGCGACGACGCCGGCCTCGGAGCTGCTGGCGTCGAGCCCCGACGGCGTGTTTCTCAGTAACGGGCCAGGGGATCCCGCCGTCCTGACCTACGCGATCGACAATGCCCACGAGCTGATGAAGGCCGACGTGCCGGTCTTCGGCATCTGCCTTGGGCACCAGATCCTGTCGCTGGCGATGGGCGGAGAGACCTACAAGCTGAAGTTCGGGCACCGCGGCGCCAACCACCCGGTGAAGGAGCTCGAGACCGGCAAGGTGGAGATCACGTCGCAGAACCATGGCTTTGCGGTGGACGCCAAGTCGCTGCCGCCCGGGGTCAAGGTGACGCATCTCAACCTGTACGACGGCACCGTCGAGGGGCTGCGGCACGAGGAGAAGCCCGTGTTCTGCGTGCAGTACCACCCCGAAGCCGCCCCCGGGCCGCACGACGC
>JBBECO010000043.1:0-7272 GCA_040881785.1 Vicinamibacterales bacterium | reverse complement strand
GATTAGCGATTAGCGATTACGGATCAGTGGGCGGAATCGGGCAGGTTTTCGGGGCCGGCCGGGAGCCGGGTGGGTTCGAGGCGCTGAACGGCCTCGAGACAGAGCGCTGTAGTCTGACCGACGAGTTCCACGCCGCGCACCGCGCCGCGTGGAATGAAGGCGAGATCGCCCGCCGTGAGAAAGGTCTGGTCGCCGTCGATCGTGAGCCTCACGAGCCCGCGTACGACCCCGGTGATCCGGTGCAGATCCTCGGCCGGCGCAGGCGCCCCGACACCGGCGGGGTAGGTCCGCGCCTTGACGACAAATCCGAGCGCCTCGATCTTGCGCTGAAGCGCCGCTTCCGAGAGCGGCCCGTCGCGACGCACGTCCCACCGTTCAATCCGCGTCAGCGTCATACCCGCTCCTGTGGTCATCCCGGCACGCGTGTGTCGGCCCCGGCCGGACAGGGGGAATTCCCGGGCGGCTCCAGGGACCGGCGTCACGCGGTGCGGGTGCAACCCGCCCCGGTCTTCCATCCCGGCACGCGCTGCGCGGCCGCCTGCGGCTCGACGAGCAGGCGCAGGGCGTATTCGGTCGGCGTGCCGGTGGCCTCGCTCGACGGTCCGACGCGGAACACCGCCGACAGGACGTTCTGCCTCCGGAGAGTCGCCGGCAGGTCCTCGCGGCTCCTCGCCAGCCGATCGATCTGGAAGTACACCAGGCGATACAGCGGGATGCTCAGCCCGGTGCGGCACTCGATGCAGACACCGTGTTCGCTCACATCGCGGGTGACGACCGCCGCCATCTGCGTCTGGCCGCGGTGATCCTTCCAGACGATCTGCCCCGGCACCTGGAGCCGGCGCCGCTCGGCCGATCGCTTGGTGCGCGCGGCAGTGCCCTGAACGAGTCGAAGCCGCTGTTCCATGAGTCCCTCCGGTTGGTGCTGCAGTGCCAGGATGCGTATCAAGGACCACGCCGCGACCTGGGCGGTTCAGGGCCAGGCGACGGGAGCCTCGCAAGTCTTTAGAACTCAATCGTTTAAGGGGCTATTTCGGCCGGGCGATGAATCCGGGGGAGTGGATATGGAATATCCAGTACAGGCGTACGTGGATACTAACTAATCAAACGCGGGTCGCGTCGTTGGCAATATCGAGGCGGGTCATTTTGAGGTAGAGCCCGCGACGCGTCAGGCCCAGGGCGCGGGCGGTCTGCGAAATGTTGCCGCCGGCCCGTTGCAGAGCCGTCTCGATCATCTCGCGTTCGAGCTTGTCCACGGCATGCGCCAGCGTCGCGTGACGCCCCCGCCCGGGCGAAAACGAGCGGGCGTCGACCCCGGCCGGCCCCGCCAGCGCCGGCGACAGGATCTCCGGTGTGACGATGTCGTTGGCCGAGGTGAGCGCGACCGCCCGCTGCACCTCGTTGCGCAGCTGCCGCACGTTGCCGGGCCAGGGGAACGCATCGAAGAGGTCGAGCGTCTCGGGACTCAGCCGCACGCCGGGCTTGCCGAGCCGCTCGCAGGCATCCCGCAGGAAGAACGTGCTCAGATGCCCGATTTCCTCGCGCCGCTCGCGCAGCGGCGGCACGTGGATGCGGATCACGCTGAGCCGGTAGAACAGGTCCTCGCGGAACTTGCCGTCCGCCACGCGCTGTTCCAGGTCCGCGTTGGTCGCGGCGACGACCCGGACGTCCACCCGCAGCGGACGCGTCTCGCCGACCGGCAGGACCTCCCCCTGTTCCAGGAACCGCAGCAGCTTGGGCTGGACGTCGATCGGCAGGTCGCCGACTTCGTCGAGGAACAGCGTCCCGCCGACCGCCGTGCGCAGCACGCCGGGCTGGTCCGCCATGGCCCCGGTGAAGCTGCCGCGCCGGTGGCCGAACAGCTGGCTGTCGGCCAGCTCGCGCGTGGCGCTGGTGCAGTTGTAGGGGAGGAACATGTTGGCGCTGCGCGGCGATCCCGCGTGGATCGCGCGCGCGACGAGATCCTTGCCGGTCCCGCTCTCGCCGGTGATCAGGACGTTGAGGTCGTTGCCGTGCAGCCGCTGGATCTGATCGGTCACCCGCTGCATCGCGGCGCTCGCGCACACGAATCCCGGCAGCAACGGCTCCAGCTGCCGATCGAGCGGGATCACCCCGGGTTCCGGCAGACGCCGCTCGCGCGCCTGGCACAGCTCGAACCCCTGCCGCAGCACGGCGCACAGCGTCCGCAGCCGCTGCCGCACCGCCTGCGGGAGCGGCCGTGTCGTGGACATGACCACGAACCGCGGGCCGTCGGCATCGCGGCCGACAGGTTCGATCACGGTGGTGGCGTGCGCCGGCCCGCCGCCGCCGAGCGCCGCGGCGGCGAGCGCATGCGCGCCGTCCATGTCGCAGCCCGAGGCCGCCAGCACGCGGATCCGGCCGGCCGGCAGATCCACGACCATGGCGGCCGCGGCGGCTTCGCACGCCTCGTGGATCGCGGTCACCCCTTCCCGCTCGAGCAGCGCCGGCATCGCGGAGGCATCCACCAGCCGCCGCACGATCGCGTCGTCGCCGTCGATCTGGGCGCCGACGTAGCCGCCGGTCACGGCGCCGCCCACGCTCCGCAGCGCGGCCCCGGCCACGGCGCGTTCGGGCGCCGCGCCGAGGGCGTCGAACAGCCGGCTGGCCTCGGTGAGCTGGCGGATGGCCCGGGAGCGCGCGCCGGCGGCGGCCGCCAGCCGTCCGAGCTCGAGGTGACCGAGCGCCGCCTGATAGCGCTCGCCCAGCAGCTCGAAGACGCTGACGCTCTGGCCGAAGTCGTGATACGCCTCGGTGGATCGGTCCGCCGCCCCGTGCAGACGGCCGCGCAGGCGCAGGAATTCTCCCCACGTGCCGCTCATGCCCGACGGATGAATGCGTGGGGCAATGGCATCGAGGTGACGCTGGGCGTCGGCCGGCTGGCCGAGCGCGAGGCAGGCCTCGACCGCGATCAGGTCCGCCTGGAGCGCATAGAGCTCCGGCGCTTCGGCGGCGCCGGAGAGCGCGCGGCACAGGGCCAGCGCCTGCCGCGGATCGTTCCGCCGGAGGGCGACTCGCGCCTCGAGGACCTGGATCGACCAGAGGTACCACCGGTTCGTCCGCGACTCGCCATACGCCGCACGGGCCCGTTCGAGGCTCTGCGCCGCGTCGTCCAGCGCCCCGCGGATGACATAGATCTGCGCCAGGGAGTCGAAGACCGCGCCGGTCGTTTCCCGGCGGAACTGAACGGGACTCTTCACGTCGAGCGCGCGCTGCAGGACCTCTTCGGCCCGTTTGAGATTGCCAAGCCGGACGCAGATCTGCCCGAGTGACGCCAGCGCCACGCCGACGCCGTGGGGCGTACCGGCCTGCTCCTGGAGCTCGACGCTGCGCTCGGCCAGGGCGAGGGCCTGTTCGTGCCGGTGCTGCATGAGCGCGACGTTCGCCTGGTTGCCGCACACGGTCGCGAGCACGTCGCCGGCTTCGACCATGAGCGCCAGGCGCTCGGCCTGGCGCAGCGCCGCCATGGCTTCGTCCAGCCGTCCTTCCTGCGCCTGGGTGATGCCCGACAGGGAGTGGACCATCGCCAGGTACCGGCGGTCGCCGGCCGCATGCAGGGCTGAGGCGGCCTTGGCGATGTGCTCGCGCACGATCGCCGAGTCGCCCACCTGGCGGTAACAGATGCCGAGCTCGTAGTGGGCGAGACCGATCGCCCGGGAGTCATGCGCGCGCTCGGCGAGGCTGAGGGCGCGTGTCAGAAAGGCAATGCCGCGGGAGGCCTCGCCGCCGGCCACCGCAAGACGGCCGTGCATCCGCCAGAGATCGGAGGTCCGGGCCGGATTGAGCCGCTCGCGGGACTGCGGCTCGGGGCCGAGCGCCGCCGCGGCCCGCGGCAGGTCGTCCTCGAGCAGCCAGGCCTCGGCCAGCGCGCACCGCAGCTGCACCCGATCGTCGCGCGAGAGATCGGCCCGCTTCGCCACCCCCGCGAGCAGATCGACCGCCTCCGCGCCATGCCCGCGCTCGAGGGCCCGGGCGGCCTCGACGAAGTAATCGGCGACCACGGGCAGGAGTATATCTTGTATACAGGCACGTGCAACACGGCACGTTTAAGGCTGGGGGGAGGCGAATTTGTACGTGAGGATCTTGTAAATGAGCTTCGCGCAGAGGAAGTTCGGCGCGTGGAGGCCGGGAATCGGGCTCAATTCCACCACGTCGCAGGCGACGACGTTCCGTTGGGCGATGGTGGCGCGGAGAAGTGCAAGAATTTCGTACCACGAGAGCCCACCGGGCTCCGGCGTGCCGGTGGCCGGCATGATGGCCGGGTCCAGGGCGTCCACGTCGATCGTGATGTAGACCGGATCGCCGAGCGACGCCACCACGCGGTCGATCCAGGCGGGGTCCCGGCGCATCGAGTGGTCGTAGAAGATCGTGGTCTTCAGTCCGGGCGCGGCGGCCGCTTCCTCGGTCGAGAGGCTGCGAATCCCCACCTGCGTGGCGGCCGCGTGCTTCAGGCTGCCCCAGACCGCACAGGCGTGGCTGTGCGGGGTGCCCAGGTAGGACTCGCGCAGGTCGGCGTGCGCGTCGATCTGCAGCAGATGCAGGCCGGAATATTTCGCGGCCGCCGCCGCGACGAGCGGCGGCGTGATCGAGTGTTCCCCCCCGATGGTGACGAGGAACTTGTCGCGCGCCAGCACTTCGGCGGCCACCCGCTGGATCTCGGCCATCAGCGGTTCGAGCTCACCAAAGGGCAGCTCCATCTCGGGCAGGGTGAACAGGCCGACGCCGTGGATGTCCGCGCCGATTTCCTCGTCCCACAGTTCCATGTGTGAGGAGGCCTGCAGGATCTCGTGGGGACCGTTGCGAGTGCCGCCGCCGTACGACGTCGTGCGATCCACCGGCACCGGCAGGATGACGACCCGCGACTCGTCAAATGTCCGGGATTCGGGCAGCGCGCCGCCGAACGCGAGCGGCGTGCCGTGGGCGTACTCGAACGGGAAACTCATACTTTGGCCTCGAAGCGTGCGTCCGGGAAGGGCCGCCCATCCACAGCCATGACCGGACCTGACAGATCGAATTGTGGAGGACGGCGCCCCGCCAGGAGCTCGCGAGCGCTGGACGCGAGCGCGCTGGCCAGGAGCGGCAGGGCCACCGTGACGTCGGCGTGCACCGTGACCTGTTCGGCATCGGTCGCCAGCTTGCCCCAGCTCTTCGCCTCCTCGAGGCTCGAGCCGGACGCGCCGCCGAAGTGCGGAACATCGGTGACGATCTGGATCGCGTAGCGGTGCCCGCCGACCCGATCGTCGTAGAACTCGGCCTGCACGCTCGCCTGGTTGATGAAGTTCTTGGGGGTGCCGCCGCCGAGCACCACCGACGCGGTGCGCGGCCGCCGGATGACGAGGTTGGCCGACTCGATGATGTCGCCGATCACGTCCAGATGGCCGGCCGACGGATCGACGTGCCGCGCCTGCGAGATGCCCATCCCGATGGAGGAGTCCGAAATCGCCGGACAGAAGATCGGGACGCTCGCGCGGTACGCGGCGGTGAGGATGCCGTCGTTCCCGGTCGCCTGCCAGAGGTGCTCCCCCAGCCGGTACAGGAATTCACGCGACGAGTACGGGCGACGCTCCAGCGTGAGGACGAACGCCGCGATCCACTCGTCGTTCTCGCAGAACTCCTCCTCGCTGGCATACGTGTCGTACACGCGGTCGATCCGCTCCTCCTGCAGCGCCGCATCGTTGGCGTGGGGGGAGCCCACGAAGTGGCGGCGGCCTCGTGTTTCGTGGAGATCGTGGTACAGGTTCGCGCCGGTGGAGACCAGGCAGTCCACGTAGCGGTGCTCGATCAGGTGGGCGATCACGAGGCGCAGGCCGCCCGCGCTCAACGCGCCGGCGGCGCCGAGAAAAATGGTGCAGTCGCCGCCCAGCATGCTCTCCCAGATCCGCCGCGCCGTGGCGAGACTGCGCCCCTGGAAGGAGATGCGCTCCATGCGCGCGAGCAGTTCATCGGTGCCAATCCCCGCCTCGACTGTCAGCGGCTCCACCGGGACACGCAGAAAGCGCGAGTATTTCGGCATCTGCCGACACTATAGCAAACGGGTCAGAAGGCCCGGCCGATGCGCGCGAAGACCGCCGCGCCGTCCCGCGCGCCGCCGGGGTCGTGCCGCCACGCGGCGCCCGTGGCCAGCGTGACGGGGAAGGTTCCGCCGAGCACGAGGTCGAAGGAGAGCTCGCCGCCAAGCGAGCGGCGAAGGTCAGCTCGCCGAAAGCCGCCATCCCAGGCATGGCCGGCGTCGGCGAACACCGCGCCGTGAATCGCGCGCAGGAACACCGGCCATGTGCCGAGCCCGCGCTGCGGCCATGCCAGCGGGAACCGGTAGTCGAGGTTTGCCACGGCGGCACTGCGGCCCGACACATCGTCGGTGGCGAAGCCCCGCAGCAGGCCGATCGCATCGATGCCGATGTCGAAGCCGCCGGGCTGCGCGGCGCTGCCGGCGCCGCTGAACACCCGGCGGACGCGCTCGTCGCCGCGCGAGGTCGCCGCGGCGGCCCGGACCGCCAGCACGGCGTGCCGCGGCACCGCGCGGCGGTAGCCCCGCAGTTCGGCCACCAGGCTCGTCGCGGTGCCGCCGCCGCTCCCGCGCCCGAATTCCGCCATCACGTTCGCGGCGCCCCCCTGTTCCGCGCTGATCGAATAGCCGAACCGCTTCGCGTTCGACACGGCCGCGCCGAGGCGGCCGGCCTGGCGGCGTCGGATCGTGGCGATCGGTTCCTCGCACGCCGCGCAGTCGAAGGCATCGTCCGACGCGGTCACGGCCGCCAGCACACTGGAGGACCAGCGCACCTGCCGCCACGGCAGGAGCACGCCGGCGGTGATGTCGCGGGAACGGACCGTGCCCTGGCGCCAGCTGTCGGTGTCGTCGGAGGCACCGGCAAACAGCGCCGGCCACCACCGTGTGTACGCGTAGTCGACGTACAGGTCGGGTCGATCGCGCGGAATCGTCCAGCCGCCCGAGAGCGCATACGTATGGCGTCCGAGCGCGTCGAAGCCACCCGTCGCCGCGCCGATCGTCGTGTTGTCGCCGTCGGCTTCGACGTAGGGGATCCAGAATCGCGGTGCGAGCGTCGACCAGGGTGTGTAGGGACGGCTGGCGCCGATGTCGGGCCCGACCTGGCCCGTGTCACGCCAGACCTGCCCGGTATCACGCCCGACCTGCCGCGAATCACGCCCGACCTGAAGGTCGGGCCTACCGGCGGCACTTGCACGCCCCACCAGAAGGTCGGGCCTACGGGTGGAGGGAAGACATGTAGGCCCCCCCGT
>JBBECO010000042.1:4521-7274 GCA_040881785.1 Vicinamibacterales bacterium | reverse complement strand
GGCGTTGAAGTCGGCCGCCGCCAGGTCGAGCGGCCGTTCCATCACCGTCCCCCCGTCCTCGTTCTGCAGCAGCACGCGCAGCGTCACCGGGACGACCGGTCCTCTGCCGCTCTGATGGACCCGCGTGAACGCCGCGACCTGGTGGCGCGCGGTGAAGGACCGCCGCGCGGTCGGCACACCCGGCAACACGCCAGCCAGCGCGTCGCGTGGCGCCGAGACCGGCCCTGGTGAGGCGCTCAACACCAGCGCGGACAGCGACAGCGCGGCCTTCGAGACGTCGGGCACGTCCACGTCGTAGTAGAGGCTGCCGCTCGTCGTGAGGCTGCCGACGTGCGCCGCGATGCGGAGCTGATACCGGCCGGGCCGGAGGTCGAGCCTCGACAGCACCTCGTACTCGCCGAGCCCCGTAGACCCGGCACGGATCACGACGTCGGCCCGGTGGCGCGTGGAACCGAAGTGCCGGCCGTCGGTGTTGTAGGCGCTGACCTGCAGGTCCACGCGCTCCACCGTCCGCTCGTCGCTCGCGCGAATCGGCTGGCGGACCCCGACGACGATCGCCACCGCGGATTCCTTCTTTCCGGGCAATGGCATCGCGACCGCGGTCACCTGCAGCGGCAGGTCGCTCTTCGGCAGCACGCCGGCGAGCGCGGCGCCGAGCGGCGACTTCGCCAGCTGGGCCCGCCGGCGCTCCGCGTCCCTCGGCTTCTCAGGCTCATACCCGCTGCGCGTCCGCACCTCGACGCCGGGGCGGTTCACGCGGACGTCGATGCGCCGGAACTTGCCGTCCGCGGCCGGCTTCGACGGCTGATAGCCGAGCAGGTAGTACGACGCGTTCTCGTCGAAGATCGCCTGCACGCCGGGATCGAAGTCGTTGGTGTTGATGACGGCGCGCGCGCCCGTGTTCGTTGCCACCGTCTGCAGGTACTCGATCTCCAGCCCCGGCTGGCAGGTGGGCGGGGGGGGCGGCAGCCCGCCCGGCGTGCTCGGACGCGGGGGCTTGATCACGCGCAGGCCGCACACGTCGATGGTATAGACGTTCACGTTGGCGAGCCGGGCGAATCTGAACGCCCGCTCCATCAGCCCCTGCACCTGCCCCGCGAGCCCCTGCGCGGAGATCGCCGAGCGGCCGCCCTCCTGCGGCAGCCCGATCGCCTGCGGCGCGGCCAGCTCCAGATCGACCGGTACCCCCTGCCCGATGTAGATCATCGACTTGCGGCGATCGGGCAGCGTGGTCAGCGCTTCCGCCGCCCGCTGAACCACGCCCGCGGAGGCGAGCCAGGAGACATCGTCAAAACCATATGGCGACATGTCGCGGAAGCCGACGGTGAACTTGTCCACCGCGCCGCGCAGCCGCGCGCGATCGGACGTGTAGTCCTGGGAGTTCCGGTTGTCGCGCGTGAAGACGACGGCCGCCAGGTCGGACGGCCCCATGCGGTCGATGACCTTGCGGGCGATGTCCCTGGTGTTCGTGAGCGACGCCGGATCCGCCTGGATCATCGCGTCATCGATGATCAACAGGAACAGCCGCCGCTCCTCGATACCCTCGTTCGTGCGGACGTCGGACGCGACGTCACGCGTCCACTCCGCGGCCGCCGGCTCGGGATCTTCGATCTCCACGGCCGTGAACACCGCGACCTTCTGCGGCACGCCGTTCTCGAGGACGGTGAAGTCGGCCGGCGTGAGCCCCCGCACGGGCCGGCGATCGCGATCGAGCACCGACACGTCGAGGTGCACGAGCTCGACGCCGCTGCGAAACTGCGGCGTCGGCGGTGGAGGCGGCGGCAGCAGCGGGGCCCCGCGCCCGCGCTGCGCGGGCAGGGTGCTGCCGGCCAGGCACACGAGTGCTGCGACGAGGACGGCTCTTCTCATGGCATCTCAGGCACGCCGCGCGGACATGCCGCGTGGTGGACGAGGCAGGCTTGGCACCGGGAGTGTAGCGGGAAAGGACGCAGGGCGCAACGGCGCCGCCTTCAGGCTGTCACGGATTCACCGCAAAGGACGCCAAGGACGCAGAGACCTAAAAAAAAAGAGTCTTTGCGTCCTCTGCGCCCTCAGCGGTGAGTACGTGGCAGTTGTGGCGCCGCGGGGCAGGATCAGGAGACAGTCTCCGCGTATACCTCGATCGGCGGACACGCGCAGATCAGGTTGCGGTCCCCATACGGATTGTCGATCCGCGACACGGCCGGCCAGAACTTGTTCGCCTTCACGAACGGCAGCGGATAGGCCGCCTGCTCGCGCGTATACGGATGCGACCACGTATCCGAGGTGACTTCCTCGGCGGTGTGCGGCGCGTTCTTCAGGACGTTGTCCTTCGGATCCGCCTGCCCTTCCACGATGGCGGCGATCTCCTTGCGGATCGCGATCAGCGCATCGCAGAACCGGTCGAGCTCGTCCTTCGACTCACTCTCCGTCGGCTCGATCATCATCGTCCCTGCGACCGGGAACGAGACGGTCGGCGCGTGGAAGCCGTAATCCATGAGGCGCTTGGCCACGTCGGATTCGTCCACCGTGGCCCCGGCGCCGTGCTTGAACGGACGCAGGTCGAAGATCATCTCGTGCGCCACGCGGCCGTTGTGGTTCGCGTAGAGGACGTCGTAGTGCCCCAGCAGCCGCGCCTTGAGGTAGTTGGCGTTGAGGATCGCATAGCGCGTCGCCTCGGTCATGCCCTCCGCGCCCAGCATGCGGATGTAGCCATACGAGATGAGCAGGATGCTCGCGCTGCCCCAGGGGGCCGCCGAGATCGCCGGAATGCC
>JBBECO010000042.1:1989-4421 GCA_040881785.1 Vicinamibacterales bacterium | reverse complement strand
TACGGCGCCAGGTGCTTCGCCACCGCGATCGGGCCCATGCCCGGACCGCCGCCGCCGTGCGGGATCGCGAACGTCTTGTGCAGGTTCAGATGGCAGACGTCGGCGCCGATCGCCGCCGGGCTCGTCAGGCCGACCTGCGCGTTCATGTTCGCGCCGTCCATGTAGACCTGCCCGCCGTGCTCGTGGACGATCGTGCAGATCTGCTTGATCTCTTCCTCGAACACGCCGTGCGTCGAGGGGTACGTCACCATCAGCGCCGCCAGGCTGTCTTTGTGCTGCTCCGCCTTCGCGCGCAGGTCATCCAGCTCCACGTTGCCGTGGCTGTCGCACTTCGTGACGACGACCTTCAGGCCGGCCATCGTGGCGCTGGCGGGGTTCGTGCCGTGCGCGCTCGACGGGATCAGCACGACGTTGCGCGTGCTTTCGCCGCGGTCGCGGTGATACGCGCGGATCGTCATGAGCCCCGCGAACTCTCCCTGCGCGCCGGAGTTCGGCTGCAGCGACACGGCCGCGAAGCCGGTGATCCGGCAGAGCGCCTGTTCGAGCTCGTCGAAGATCTGCGCGTAGCCCTTCGCCTGCTCCAGCGGCACGAACGGGTGCATCCGTGAGAACTCCGGCCAGCTCACCGGGATCATCTCCGACGCCGCATTCAGCTTCATCGTGCAGGACCCGAGCGCGATCATCGACGTGTCGAGGCCGACGTCCTTCCGCTCGAGGCTCTTGATGTAGCGCATCATCTTCGTTTCCGACTGATGCGAGTTGAACACCGGGTGCGTGAGGTACGGCGTCGTCCGCTTCAGCGCCGCGGGGGCCTTCATCGTGAACGGCACCGGCGACTTGAAGACGGCCTTGCCGGACGCCCCCTTCGCCGCCGCGAACGCTCCTACGATGTCGCGGACGTCCTCGATCGTCGTCGTTTCGTCCACCGAGATGCCGATGGCGCTGCCCGTATAGCGGAAGTTGAGGCCGACCCCCTCCGCCGCGGCGCGGACGGCCGCGACGTTCGCCCCCTCGATGCGCAGCGTGTCGAAGTAGGCGGTGTTGCTCTGCGTGTAGCCGAGGGCTGCGAGCGCGTCCTCGGTCACCTTCGCCATGTTGTGCACGCGCTCGGCGATCGCGCGCAGCCCCTTCGGGCCGTGGAACACGGCATACATCGCCGCGATGTTGGCGAGCAGCGCCTGCGCCGTGCAGATGTTGGACGTCGCCTTCTCGCGGCGGATGTGCTGCTCGCGCGTCTGGAGCGCCATGCGCAACGCGGGACGCCCGTGCGCGTCGATCGACAGGCCGATGATGCGTCCGGGCGCCTGGCGGACGAACGAGTCACGCGTCGCGAGGAACGCCGCGTGCGGGCCGCCATAGCCGAGCGGCACGCCGAAGCGCTGCGAGTTGCCGACGACGGCGTCCGCACCCATCTCGCCGGGCGGCGTGAGGAGCGTGAGCGCCAGCAGGTCGGACGCCACGACGACCATCAGTCCCGCCGCGTGCGCCTTCTCGATGATCGGGCGGAGGTCACGGATCTCGCCGCCGTCGTCCGGATACTGCAGCAGCAGGCCGAAGGCCTGGCTCATGTCGAGCGCGGCGGGGTCCCCCACGTCCAGCCGGATGTCGAGCGGTTCCGCGCGTCCCTTCAGCACGTCCAGCGTCTGCGGGAAGACGCGGTCCGACACCAGGAACACGCTCGCCTGCCCCGCCGGCGCCTTCTTCGTCTGCAGCCGGTGGAACATCGTCATCGCCTCGGCCGCCGCGGTGCCTTCGTCGAGCAGCGACGCCGTCGCGATGTCCATCCCGGTCAGGTCTTTCACGACAGTCTGGAAGTTCAGGAGCGACTCGAGGCGCCCCTGCGCAATCTCCGCCTGGTAGGGCGTGTAGGGGGTGTACCACCCGGGATTCTCGAAGACGTTGCGCAGGATCACGCTGGGGGTGATGCAGTCGTAGTAGCCCATCCCGATGTAGGACCGGGTGACGCGGTTCTGGGCGGCGATCGTCTGCAGGCGGCGCAGGTAGCCGAACTCGCTGTCGGCCTCCGGCATCTCGAGCGGTTGCTGCAGCCGGATGCCCGGCGGGATCGTCTGGTCGATCAGCGCGTCGAGCGAGGGGACGCCGATCGCGCGCAACATCTCGTCGCGCTCTGCTGCGTCAGGGCCAATGTGTCTGGTCTGGAAAGTGCCGGGGGTCGATTCGGTCATGGCCGTCGAGACGATCCTTACTTGGTTAAATCGGTGTACGCGTTCGCGTCGAGCAGGGCGGCGGTCTCGCCCGCGTCGGCGACCTTCATCACGATCATCCAGGCGCCGTGCGGGTCGGAGTTCACCCCTTCCGGCTTCTGGCCGAGCGCGCTGTTGACCTCGACGACTTCTCCACTCACGGGCGCATACAGCTCCGAGACCGCCTTGACGGACTCGATCGTGCCGAACACGTCACCTTTCTTGAAG
>JBBECO010000042.1:0-1889 GCA_040881785.1 Vicinamibacterales bacterium | reverse complement strand
TGCGCCTTCACCTTGCGTCCGCGGACGTCGATCTCGAACGGCGTCCCCGGGGCGGTCTTGTCGGACGGCAGGTACGCCATCCCGATCGATTTCTTCACGAACGGCGTCTGCGTGCCGCTGGTGACGACGCCGGCCTTCTGGCCGTCGATGTAGACCTCGTGGCCGTGGCGCGCGATGGCGCGGTCCAGCACTTCGAAGCCCACCAGCTTGCGCGCGGTCCCCTCGGCCTTCTGCTGCTTCAGGACGTCGGAGCCGATGAACGCTTCTTTCTTCCACCCGACGATCCAGCCGAGATCCGCCTCGACGACCGTCGTCTTTTCGTCCATGTCGTTGCCGTAGAGGCGCATCGCGGCCTCGAGGCGCAGGGTGTCGCGGGCGCCGAGGCCGGCGGGCACGAGACCGTGCGGCGCGCCGGCGGCGAGGATCGCGTCCCACACGCGCTCGGCGGAGGCAGGCGGTACGAACACCTCGAAGCCGTCCTCGCCGGTGTACCCGGTGCGTGAGATCGTCACGCGGACGTTCGCGACTTCGCCAGTGGTGAACCAGTAGTACTTGAGGTCGTCCAGGTTGGCGCCGGTCAGCGGCTGGAGGATGTCGCGCGCGGCGGGTCCCTGGATGGCGATCAGGGCGTTCCGCGAGCTGGTGTTCACCGCGACCGCGTCACCGAGGCCGGCGATCTGCGCGGTGATCCACTGGAAGTCCTTGATGATGTTCCCCGCGTTCACGACCAGCATGAAGTGCTCGTCGGTCAGCTTGTACGTCAGCACGTCGTCTACGAAGGTCCCCTGCGGCGTGGTGAGGGCCGAGTACTGGATCTGGTTGAGGGCGAGTTTGCCGGCGTCGTTGGACGTGATGTGCTGAACGGCCTTCAGGGCATCTTTACCGGCGATTTCGATCTGCCCCATGTGGCTGACGTCGAAGAGGCCGGCGGCCGTGCGGACCGCCATGTGCTCGGAGACCAGGCCGGCGTATTCGACCGGCATGTCCCACCCGCCGAACTCGACCATGCGGGCGCCGAGCGAGCGATGGCGGGCGTTGAGGGGAGTTTTCTTGAGCGGCGCAGGCGCGGGCTGGGACATCGGCGGTGCAGCTGTCTTTCCGGAGCGAAGTGCGCCGCCGGCGCGCCGGAGGCCTGTCTGGCCAGCACGCGCCGGGGCATAACCATGAAAAGGTACTATGCCGCTTGCCGGGCGGTCAAGGAACGCCAAACAGGTCTGAAAGGATACAGATCGGCGTCCGGCGCGAGCAGACCTGCATCGGCCTGCGCGCGCCGGCGGCGCTCGTCGTCCAGGAACGGGACGAAGTTCAGTCGCGCCCTCGGAACGCCGACCGGATCTCGCCGCCGAGACAGAGCGCCGTCGAGGCGAGAATCACCGGCCAGACGACCCAGTGCGACAGGGCGATGCCGCGCGCTGGAGCACCGGCACCAGCAAAGCGAGGACGATCCCGCTAACGAAGATGCAGGAACGGATCAACCGCGTCAACGCCCGCTCACGGGGGGGTGCCGGCCGTCATTTTTAAGCTGATTCTCGCCTGGAATCCGCTTGGCCGCCCGCAGACAGGCAGCGGAGCAACGTTCGAGACCATTGGCGGAGCGTCCCGGAACAGGTCGATGCTGAAGCGGGCAAAGGCACGATAGGCACCGGATCCGAAGGCTCTGGAGTCCGGCACCCTCGAAGGGGACGTTTGACAACCGCCTCGCAGTTGGCAGCACTGGCGGTAACGGGACGACGTAGGACCGACAGCCGCAAGTCTCGGTAGCCTTGCCAGTCCCAGGGAGTCGAGCGCTGATAATGATAATAAGAGAGACACTCCCCAGTACCAGCGCCGTCTTATCACCTCCACATCCCAATCAACCACTTCCCACCAAACCAGAGCATCACAATAAG
>JBBECO010000041.1:31210-42611 GCA_040881785.1 Vicinamibacterales bacterium | reverse complement strand
TCGTGCAGCAGGCGCTCGAGCGGCACCCGCTCGTCGAGAGCTTCTCGGACGACACCCGATCGCATCTCGGCGCCACCGTGGCAACCCTGAAAGCGCCAATCACCGATCGTCAATCATGAGGCAGCCGGCTGCAGCCGACCGGACGCCTTGAAGCACTTCCACGAACGCACCGCCGAGGGCGCGGAGCGCGCAGAGACCAAAACGACAAATACTCTGCGTCCTCAGCGTGCTCTGCGGTAAACCGTGGCAGCCGTCAGAACAGGCCCGGCGCCACCCGCCACGGCACGCGCGTCTGGTACTCGCGGTACTCCGGGTCCTGCGCGAGCGTCCGCTCTTCGCAGACGGCGCGCGCGAGCAGCGCCGCGTCGGCCGCGATCAGCGCGACGATGTTCCACAGGGACGGACTCGCCACCAGGAACGCGACGTGCGTCACGAGATAGCCCATGTAGATCGGATGGCGGACGATGCGGTAGACGCCGTTCGAGACGACGCCGCGGTTGGCCGGCAGCAGCGCGAAGCTCCGGCCGAGCGTGATCTTGCCGGCGATCACGACGCACAGACCGGCGCACGACAGGGCGACCGTCACCGCCTCGGGCGCAAACGGCAGTGCGGCGGCCGGCACGAGCAGCAGCGGTCCCATCATCGACACGGTCGTCAGCACACGCGCGCGGATGCTGCGGTCCACGGTCACGGCTGACCGCCGCACCAGCGTCAGCATGACCACCAGCACCTCGCTGGCCAGCAGGAAGAGGCCGGTCACGCGGCCGGTCTCGACGAAGTCCGACGCGAAGCGGACGGCCATCAGCGAGAACAGCACGATGGTCACCGCCCGCGCCGCCAGGTCCGCCGCGTACCGGACGTGGGCCGAGTAGTCGACCGCCACACCCGCGGCCGGCAGCCGCAGGCCGATCGGAATGGCCTTCATGCGCCTGCCCCCTGAGATTCCGTTTCCTCGAGAAAGTAGCTGCTGCAGGCCATGTCGAGCAGCTCGCGTGTGATCGCCGGCGGCTTCTCCTGGTACCGGCAGATGTCGACCACCTGCTCGATGAGGTCGCGCGGATGACAGGCGCGCATCTGCAGCTTGCGCGGGTGATAGTAGCGGCGCTCGAGGTATTCGACCATGACCGGGTCGAACGCCAGGCCGCGCTTCCGGCAGTTGAGCTCGAAGATCCGGCAGTACTCGTCCATCGTCGGGTCCTTCGCCAGGACCTTGTACGGAATGCGGCGCAGGAACGCCTCGTCGGCGAGCGACTCCGGCTTCAGATTCGTCGCAAAGACGATGAAGACGTTGAACGGGGTCTCGAACTTGCGGCCCGTGTGCAGCGTGAGGAAGTCCACGCGGCTCTCGAGCGGCACGATCCACCGGTTCAGCAGATCGCGCGGCGGAATGCGCTGCCGTCCGAAGTCGTCCACGACGAACACGCCGCCGTTGGCTTTCAGCTGGATCGGCGCCTCGTAGAACTTCGAGATCGGATTGAACGAGAGGTCCAGCATCTCGAGCGTGAGCTCGCCGCCGACCACGACGACCGGACGGCGGATCTTCTCCCACCGCTGATCGAGCGAGGCGCTGGCGATGACGCTGGTCGACTCGGTGGCCGACGCCGCCCGCTGGTGGTTGACCGGATCGAACATCGTGATGATCTGGCCGTCCACGTCGATGGCGTGCGGGATGTACATGTCGGCGCCGAGCGCCCGGCCGATGCCTTCGGCCACGACGGTCTTGCCGTTGCCCGGCTTGCCGTAGAGAAAGAGCGACTTGCCGGAGTTCACCGCCGGGCCGAGCTGATCGAACATCGCGCGGTTGACGATGAGGTGCTCGAAGCCGGTGGCGAGCTGCTCGCGGGCGACCGACACGCGTGCGGCCATGCAGGCGCGCACGTAGGCGTTGTACTGCGCGAGCGGCACGGGCGTCGGGCCGACGTAGCGGCAGACGTCCAAGTACTGCGACGCGCGGTCGCGCCCGAGATCGGTGAGGATGTAGCGGTAGCCGGCGCTGCCGACGCCGCTCGTGCCGCGCACCTCGACGAGCTTCTCGACGCGCGCGTGCTGCACGAGCGCCTCGAGGACCGAGTACGGCAGTTTCAGCCGGTCGGCCAGGGCGCTGCCGCTGGCTTCACCACCGAGCAGGGTCTTCAGCAGGAGCTGCGACAGCAGCTCCGGATGGATCCCGGCATCGGCAATCGTCGCCGGCGGCGGCATCGGGGTCGGCGCCGGCGCCTCGACACGGGCGGCAGGCTCGACGGGCTGGGATGGAGCGTCGGTAAGGATCGTGGTCATATCGATGTTTCCGGCCTGTCGCTGTCCACCCCTCGCCGTTTCTGGGCCTCGGGCGACGATTTGAAGAACTCGATCCGGTGCCCGAGCGCGGTACCGGTGCGATCGAGCCAGCCGGCGGGCAATTCGAGGACGCCGGCCGTCCCGCGCCTCGGCAGCCGGATCCGCCAGGGCTTCAGGTTCACGACGCGATCGATGATCACGCCGGCCTCGTCGAGCGCGAGCACGTCGATCGCAAAACGCATGCGGAAGGTGTGCACGCCGCGGCTCGGCACGATCCAGAGCGCCTCTCCGTCGTCGAGCGAGTCGTGATGCAGGAGACCAGCGCGCCGTGAGGCACGGGTCGCCGCCACCGACACCCGATCGGCCAGCACCGTCCCCGTATCAAGATTCCGCGCGATCAAGGCCATCTGCACCCTCTGCGTCAGCTCCCGCACCCGCCTTCGCTGAAGCTACGGCGGGCAGGCCCTCTGCGTCAGTTCCTACTTCATGTTCTCGACCATCGGGAACAGCACCGTCACGAACTTGATGGCGGCCGGCCCGATCGTCACGATCCAGATCGACGGGAAGATACAGAGCACGAGCGGGAACACCATCTTCACGCCGGTCTTCGCCGCCGCTTCCTCGGCACGCTGCCGCCGCTTGGTGCGCAGCGTCTCCGAATAGACGCGCAGCGACTGCGCGACGCTGGTGCCGAACTTGTCGGTCTGAATGAGCATCGTCACGAGCGAGCTCAGGTCGTCCACCCCCGTCCGGTCGGCGAGGTTACGCAGCGCTTCGGCGCGCGGCTTGCCGGCGCGGAGCTCCAGGTTGATCAGCTTCAGCTCGTCGGCCAGTTCGGGATACGCGAAGGCCAGCTCGGTCCCGACGCGCGTGAGCGCCTGGTCGAGGCCGAGTCCGGCTTCGACGCTGACCACGAGGAGGTCGAGCGCATCGGCCAGCGAGAGCCGGATGCGGTGCGCCCGGCGCTTGGCCAGGCGGGCGAGGACCATCCCCGGCAGCAGGTACCCCAGGGCCAGCCCGCCCAGCGCCATCAGCGTGTTGGGCCGCGCGAGCAGCGAGCTCGAGAGCAGCAGGAAGAGCGAGACCGCAAACAGCACGCGGATCCCGAAGAAGATCGTCAGCGCTTCGTCACGGCGATAGCCGGCCTGCACGAGGCGGAGGCGCAGCGTGCCCAGCTCCCGCGGGGACCGCGGCACCTTCTCGCCGATCTTCTTGAACAGACCGATGAGCGCATGGAAGCGCGGCTTGGTGGGCTCGAAGTCGAGCGTGGTCAGTTCCTGGAGGCGGCGTTCGATGGCCGCCCCGCGCCTGGGCAGCAGCAGCAGCGCGGCGCCGCCGACCAGCGTCGAGCCGAACACGAAGGCAAGCAGGGGCAGCATCCTATACCTCGATCTTGACGACTTTTTTGATCCACAGGAAGCCGACCGTCTGCATGACGATCGCCGCCATCAGCATCGTCTGGCCCATCTTTTCGCGGAACAGCAGGTTCATGTGCTCGGGGTTGATGAACATCAGCGCGACCGACAGGAACGCCGGAAGCGCCAGCAAGACATAGCCGGTGAGCCGCCCGTGCGCCGTGTAGACCCGCACCTGCCGCAGGATCTTGAAGCGCTCGCGGACGACGTGCGCGAGATT
The DNA here is from genome assembly GCA_040881785.1 of Vicinamibacterales bacterium. Lineage (GTDB taxonomy): Bacteria > Acidobacteriota > Vicinamibacteria > Vicinamibacterales > 2-12-FULL-66-21 > JACDCA01. The sequence continues at coordinate 38,699 of JBBECO010000041.1, read as the reverse complement.
CTCGAGGATCTCCGACAGATTGCCGCCGGTCTCGCGCTGGATCAGCACGGCCGTGGCGAAGAACCGGACGTCCAGCACGGGAATGCGGAGCGTGAGGTTCTCGAGCGAGTCCTTCAGCGGCAGGCCGAAATTCTGCTCGTCGAAGGTCTTGCGGAACTCGGGACCGACCGGGTCCTCCATCTCGTCGGCGACCATCTTCAGTCCGGTCGCAAACGCATGACCGGCCTTGAGCGCGCGGGCGATCAGGTCCAGCGCTTCCGGAAACTGCTCCTCGAAGGCGCGCATCCGGCGGTTGCGCTTGACCTTGAGCACGAGGAACGGCAGCCCGAAACCGGCCGCGAAGCCGAGCGGCATGGACCAGGGCGCGCGCGTGAACACCGCGAAGACGAACGCCATCAGCAGTCCCATCACCATGGCGAGCATCAACACCGAGCTGAGTTTGGCCTTCGTGCCCGACTGCTCGATCCAGGCCGTGAGCGCGGAGCCGCGCTCGGTCCTGCCGAACGCCTGATCGAGGGCGGGCAGCATCCCGCCGCCACGGGTCTTGACGAGGACTTTGTCGGTGTCATCGTCGTCACGATCGGACGTCGAGATTTCCTGGAGGCGGCTGTCGAGCTTCCGCCGCATCATCATCCCGGGCAGCTTCTCGGCAAACCGCGCGAGCCCCAGCACGAGCCCCACGCCGACGAAGAAGGCGAGGATGCCAAATGCCAGCGCCATCACCGCACCTCCGTGACGCCTTCGAACATGTCCGCCGCCATGTGGACGCCCGAGGCCTTGAGGCGCTCGCACACCTTCGGGCGGACGCCGGTGGCGCGGAAGCGGCCGATGACCTTGCCGTCCGGCGTCACGCCGATCTTCTCGAAGCAGAAGATCTCCTGCATGGTGATCACTTCCCCCTCCATGCCGGTGATCTCGGAGATGCTGGTCACCTTGCGCGTGCCGTCACTCATGCGCGACTGCTGGATCACGATCTGGATGGCGGCCGCGATCTGCTGGCGCATGGCGCGCTCGGGCAGGTTCGTCGCGCCCATCGCGATCATCGTTTCAATACGGGACAGCGCGTCGCGGGGCGTATTGGCGTGGACGGTGGTGAGCGAACCGTCGTGGCCCGTGTTCATCGCCTGCAGCATGTCGAGCGCTTCCTCGCCGCGCGTCTCACCGACGACGATGCGGTCGGGCCGCATGCGGAGGGCGTTGACGAGGAGCTGGCGCTGCTTGATCGCGCCCTTGCCTTCCACGTTCGGCGGCCGTGTTTCGAGCCGTGCGACGTGCTCCTGGTGGAGCTGCAATTCGGCGGCGTCTTCGATCGTGACGATGCGCTCGCGCTCGGAGATGAAGCTCGACAGCACGTTCAGGAGCGTCGTCTTGCCCGCGCCGGTGCCGCCGCTGATCAGCATGTTCATCTTGGAGCGGACGCAGTGCTCGAGGAACTCCAGCATCTTCGGGGTGAGCGACCGGATGGACACCAGGTCCTCGGCCTTGAGGCGCTCGGCCGGGAATCGCCGGATCGAGAGCAGCGGGCCATCGACGGCCAGCGGCGGAATGATCGCGTTCACACGCGAGCCGTCGGGCAGGCGCGCATCGACCATCGGCGAGCTGTCGTCCACGCGGCGGCCAACGCCGCTGACGATGCGGTCGATGACACGCATCAGGTGCTTGTCGTCCTGGAAGGTGGTGGGCAGCCGTTCGAGCTTGCCGGCCCGCTCCACGTAGACGTTCTTGTACGTGTTCACCAGGATGTCGCTGACACCCGGATCGCGCAGGAGCGGTTCGAGCGGTCCAAGGCCGAAGACCTCGTCGATGACGTCGCCGAGGATGCCCTCGCGCTCCGTCATGCTGAGCGGCATGCCCTCTTCGGCGATCAGCTCGAAGAGCAGCGTGCGGATCTCGGCCTCGGCGCGCGAGCGCTCGGCGGAGGCCAGCGCTTCGAGGTTGAGACGGTTCAGCAGCTTCCGGTGAACGTTGGCCTTGAGCTCGAGGTACTGCGGGCGCGGGGCGTCGAAGCGCCCGGCCGGCTTGGCCGGCGGTCCCGGGATCGTGGCTGGGTTGATCGTAAGGCTCATCGACAGGGTCCCCGCTTAAAGAATGCCCAGAAACGCGCGGCGCTTTTCGGGCTCGGCCTTGGCGTCTTCGAGACCGACGAGCTGCTTCGTAAACGCGCCGAACTGCGCCGAGAGCTCTGAATGGTTCGTCATCGTGATCGGCACGCCGGAATTGAGCGCCGTCGCGACCGTGCGGTAATCGCTCGCGAACGAATGGTGGATCCCGTAGCCGAGCGCGGTTTCGATCTGCTTCGGCGCGATCAGATGCTGGTCGGTGGTGCGGTTCAGCAGCACCTTGATGCGCTCACTCCCCGCGCCGAGCTGCCGGACGCGGTCGACGAGACGCTGCGCGTTGCGGATCGAGGGGATGTCCGGATTGGCGACGAGAAAGACCGTGTCGGCCGCGTACAGGGCGGCCACCGCGCAGGCGTTGATCAGGTTGCCCACGTCGATCACGACGTGATCGTACAGTTTGCCGATCACCCGGAGGAGCTCTTCGACCGCCGCCGCGTCCTGCGCGCCCGGGCGGTCGAACTGCTCGGAGCCGGCCAGGATGTCGAGACCCGACTTGTGGCGCGTCACGAGCTCGCGCAGGAACTCGGGATCCAGGCGGTGCAGGTTGTCGATCGCGTCGAGGACGGAAAACCGGGGGCGGACGCCGAGAAAGAGCGCGACTTCACCGAGGCACGGCTTGAGGTCCACGATCGCGGTCGGCCGCTTCGTGAGACGGGCGAGCTCCACGGCGCAGTTCACCGCGACCGTGGTCGTGCCGGCGCCCCCTTTGGCGCCCAGGAACACGTGGGTCACGCACGGCTGCCTCGCGCCGGCGGTCGCGGCGTCGCGCCGGGCGGCCGTCTTGCGGACGGCGCCCTGGAACGATTCCTCGGTGCTCTTCCCCATGGCGCTGCCGGTCCACGGAAAGAACTCGTTGGCGCCGGCCCGCATCGCCTGCAGGATGAGATCCGGGTCCGCGGTCCCCGCGACCGCGAAGATCGCGACGCCGGAGTGCGCCGCGCGCAACCGCTCGATCGTCGCCATCCCCGACGAGGCGTCGCTGCGGATGTCGATGATGAAGATGTCGGACACCGCCGTGTCGCCGGGACGGCGCTCCTCCATGATCCCGACCGGGACCCCGGAGGCGCGCAGCATCCGCGCCATCTCGCGCTTGCACGCGTCGTCGTGAGTGAGGATCGAAACCGCGAGCTGCGCCATGACTATTGCACCAGTCGAATCGCGACGGGAAAGACGCCGCCAGGCGTCTCCGTGTAGACGTCGTAAATGCCGCCGATCGGAATGATGCGTCCGTGAATCGTGGACCCCTGCACCGATTCGGCGAAGAACCCGATCCAGTTGGCCACCTTCAGATCCGCAAACCGTCCGTTCCGCTTCCCGGAGTCGTAATGGACCGGGTCGTACAGCGGGATCGGGAACACCCGCGGACTCTGGTTGCCCCCCGCGAAGGCACTATTCTTGATGGTGTTCGTGCCGTTGTCCCAGTACGCATTCGGGTCTTTCGCGATCAGTTCCTCGATGCCGGAGACGGTCGGTCCGGCCATCGCACCAGGCTCGTGGAGCAGTAGTTCGCCCCACCGCATGATGTGCGTGTTGCAGTTCGCGATGTTCCACTCATAGGCGGAGGCGCCGGTCACGTCGGCAATGGCGTACGAGAAATACATGCTCGGTTCGATGTTGGTCCCCGTCTGCGACCGCAACATGAGCCGCACGCCGCGCTCGCGCTCCTGGTTGTAGCCGGTATAGCCAGGTTCGGTGGCGGGAATGTAAACGTCCGGGTTCGCGAGCAACTCGCCCTGGTTGTTGTAAGCCCTGTAGGTGTCGGAGGGGTCCCATGGCGGGGTCTGCATCTCCGTCCACTTGTCGGGGATGGTGAACGGTTTCACGCAGGTCATGGCGTTGGCCGGCGTGGCCTCGGCGGTCGCCGTCGCCCAGATGTCAGCCGTCTCCATGCCGAAGAACTTCGCGACCAGCGTCGGCACGGCGTTGTCGCGCCCGGTCGTGCGGTACACGGTGACCTTGACCCGGTTCGTCTGTCCGCCCGTCCCCATCAGGAACTCGACGTCCTCCGGGGTCACAGACGCCGACTGCCCCGCGACGAGGTTGGCCTGGGCGGCGGCGATCGCACTCGTGACCGCCGGACCGGTCGGGGTGTGGTCGGTGAAGCTGTCGCGGAAGAGCGCCACGGCACCCGCCAGCGCCCCGGCATCGGCCGCATTCTGCGCCTGGTTGCGCGAGACCATCAGCATGCCGACGTCGATGGCCAGCGTGCTGGCGCTGAGAAACGCCATCAGCCCGAGGCCGATGAAGACGTAGCTCATCCCCGATTCGTCGTCACGGACCCGGCGCAGGCGATTCATTGTCCGCCTCCCTTGTTCGTCTTCGCGACTTCAGCCTTGTAGGCTTCCTGGGCTTCTTTGAGCCGCGCGGCCGCTTCGGCCACGGCCTTGAGGCGCTTCTCTTCCTCGGCGGCCTTCGCGCGGTCTTCCTCGGCCTTCAGGCGCGCGGCCTTGCCGGCTTCCTCGGCCGCTTTGCGGTCGATTTCCGCCTGCTTCTTCGCGCGCGCGGCCTCGATCTTCTCCGCCTTCTTGCGGTCCTCTTCGGCCTTCTTCGCGGCGGCGCGATCCGCCTCGGCCTGGCGTTTCGCGTCGGCCCTGGCCGCCTTCTCCTGCCGTTCCTGCTCGGCCTTGATGAACTTGCGCTCCTTGTCAGTCATCGCGGGCTCCGGCGCCGTCGCGGGGGCGGCGGCGGGAGCCGGAGGCGCCTCGGCCTCAGTCGGTCCGTTCTTCGCCGCGGCCGGGAGTGCGGCCGGCGACTGGATCGGCGTGGAAGGCACCGGATCCTGCACGGGCTGTGCGACGGGCGTCGCAGCCGCCGGCGGCGCCGGTGTGCTGGGCGCCGGTGTGCCGGGCGCCGGCTGGTTGGCCGGGTAGCGCGGCGAGCCGACAAAGGGATCCGGCGGAGGCAGCCGCTTCGACGGCGCGTCCATGAACGGTTCCACCGGCGACGGCAGCCCCTCGGACACGCCCATCTGGCCGCGGCGGATGATCGACGGCGTGATCAGGACGACCAGCTCGGTCTGCGCCTTCGACATCGCCTTGCTCTTGAACAGCCACCCGAGGATGGGAATGTCGCCGATCCCGGGGATCTTCCGCATCGTGTCGGTCACGGTGTTGTTGAGCAGCCCCGCGATCGCGAAGGTCTGCCCGTCACGCAGCTCGACTTCCGTCTCCGTCTTGCGGGTCGTGAGCGCGGGGATGCGGAAGCCGTCGAGCACGATCGCGTTGGCGAAGTCGAGCGCGCTGACTTCCGGCTTCACCTTGAGGTTGATCAGGTCGCCGCCGAGCACCGTCGGCGTGAACGAGAGCCGGACGCCGAACTCCTTGAAGATGATCGAGATCGCGTTGCCGCTCTGGCCCGACTGCACGACCGGAATGGGGAATTCGCCGCCCGCGAGGAAGCTCGCCTCCTTGCCGTTGGTCGCAATCAGGTTCGGTTCGGCGAGGCTCTGGAAGAGCCCCTTGTCCTGCATCGCGCGGACGACGGTGCCGATGTTGTACTTGTTGTTGAAGAGGAAGATGTTCAGGAAATCGCTGAACGTCGTCTTCCCGCCGGTCGCCGTCACGGTGTCGCGGCCGCCGCCCCATTTGTCGATACCCTGCAGCGAGTCGCGGGTGCCTTCGAGCGCCGGCGCGGCAAACTGCTGCGTGCTCACACGCGCCACGTAATCGTGGAAGCCGCCCGGGCCCGTGAACCATGACGCGCCGAGCTCCTGCACCGCCGAGCGGCTCACCTCGGCGAACCGCACGCGCAGCATCACCTGGTTGGAGGCCACACCTTCCTGCTGCTTCAGCAGGTTGACGACGTTCTCCTTCTTCTCCACGTAGCCGGCGGCGACGTCGGCGGCCTTGTCGATGACGTACTTGCTCGAGACCGTCCCCGAGAGCACGACGTCGGTGCCGCTGCCGGTGACGGTGATCGCCTCGCCGGCAAAGAGCTGCTTGACCTGTTCGGCGAGCGCGGTCAGGTCGCGGCGGACGACGACCTCGTAGGTCGTGATTGCGCCCATGCGGTCCCACACGAACATCGAGATCGTGCCCGGCTGCTTGCCGTGGATCAGGAGCTGCGTGGGGGCCGTGACCATCGCGTCGGCGACATCGGGGACCGTCAGCGACACGCGCGCGATCGTGGCGCCGATGTCGAGGATGGTGGACCGGCCGACGAGCAGCTGGACGCTGGTCGGCGCGGCGAGCATGGCGCCGTCGCGGGCGGTGACGGCCGCAGGTTTGCCGAACGCGGGCGTCTGCCCTTCGACAGGCTCAGGGCTGGCTGCCTGCGGCCCGGCCACGAGAATCACGATGATGAAACCGGCCAGGGCCGATGCGAATCTGCGGTTCATGGTCATTGCTCCTACTTGATGATCTCGGTGGACCGCTTGTCGCCGCGGATGATCTCGACGGACGGCGCGGGCGGCGGCGGCGCGACCTCGAGCGTAGGCTTCGGGTCGAGCCGGCGCCGGGTCGCGGGACGCGGGGCGGGCCCCGCGGGAGCGGACTTGCCGCTCATCAGCCCCGCGGTGCGGATCCCGGGGGTCTCGGGCGCCCCCTGGTCGAGCGGGTTGCGCAGCGCCAGCTGGATCTTGCCTTCGGTGCTCGCCAGGGCCAGGCGTTCGGCCTGCTCCGGATCGACGAGCAGCGTCACGACGGTGACCTGCATCGGCTTGTTCTCCTGGTCCTGCTCCAGCCGCGTGCCTGACGTCAGCACCTGCACGTTCGAGAGGACGACCTTGGAGGTCGTGTCGGAACGGGAGTCGGTCGGGCTCGCGGTGGCGACAACGTCCACGCGGTTGCCGGGCAGCACGTAGCCGGCCACGCCGACGACCTCGTTCACGCGGACGGAAACGGCGCGCATCCCTTCGGGAATGACGGGCGGGAGGCCCGCGCCGGCTTCCTTCGACGCGAGCTTCGCGGCGAGGATCGGCTCGTTCTTGACGACCGGCACGATCAGGCCGCGGCCCAGGATCTCGGCCGGCTGCGAAAAGGTCCCCGCCGGCGCCGTGCCTTCAGGGAAATGGACGATGTCCAGATCTTCCTTCTTGATCGCCGTCCCGAGCTGAAGGTCGGCCTTCGCGACGACGACCGGCTGCGTGGGTGCGTTCACCGCCTTCACCGCGCCGGCCTGCATGAAGTTGTAGGTGCCGTACGCGAGGCTGCCTCCGGCGAGGATCGCGATGGCGAGGACGGCAAAAATTCGGTTGCGCATTATCGTCTCCAGAATCGGTGGTTCGGACCCGGCCGTGCGCCGTGTCTATTCATTTCGCATCAGTGCCTTCGACACCATCATCGTCGTCCCTGCGCCGGCCTGAGAGCCGCTCCTGACCAGTCGCATCACCGGGTTCAGGACGGTGAACTGGAACGGGTACGTGACCGTGA
>JBBECO010000041.1:27972-31110 GCA_040881785.1 Vicinamibacterales bacterium | reverse complement strand
ACCAGTCGCATCACCGGGTTCAGGACGGTGAACTGGAACGGGTACGTGACCGTGATCTCGGAGGCCGTAGTGGCGCCGAACGGCACGTTGCGGTTCACGCCGATCGTCGAGGCACTGATCTGTGCCTCCGGCAACTGGCCGCCGGTCATGTAATCGACGACGACCTGGGTCACCTGCTGATCCGTGTTGCCCGCGATGACCGACACGCGCGCCCCTTCGCGCGCCGCGTTGGTCAGCACCTGCCAGGTCTGGTACGCGCGGCCGAACTCGAAGATCGACACGCAGACGAGGAGCACCAGCGGCAGGGTGATGGCGGTTTCGAGGAGCGCCGCGCCTTTCTGATTCCTGAGTCGTGTCATGGGCGAATCCTCCGCATTACCACGCGAACATGGCGATCGCGCTGCCGATGGCGATGGCCGGACCGTAGGCGAACCGGCTGGCCCCTGGGGCCGCTCTGATCTCCTGCGGCGCGGCGCCGGGCGCCGTCACCAGGCGTCCGGTCTGCGCCAGCGTGGCGCCGAGACGCTTGCGTCTCGTGGCGACGATCACCGCCAGCACGCCGCCGGCGACCGAGGTGAAGAGAAACGCGGGCAGCACGAGCGCCGGTCCCACGAGGGCGCCGACGCCGGCCATCAGCTTCACGTCACCGGCTCCCGTGGCGCCGAGCGCGTAGCCCGGCATCATCAACAGGAGCCCGAGAAAAAATCCTGCGAGCGACGCGCCGAGCGAAAGGCCGCTCGTGCCGCTCACGGCGAGCGCGATGCCGATGCCGGTCATCGCGGCTGTCAGCTCGTTCGGAATGCGGCGCGACCGGAGGTCGATCACCGTGGCCGCGACGAGCCCCACAGCCAGGACCGCAAGGGCGGCGTTAGACACTGGCGCCCGCGATGGCCGCCCAGAACACGTCCATGATCGTGGTGCCGAGAGCCGCGACGGCAGCCATGGCGACGATCGCGATCAGAGACGCCAGCAAGCCGTATTCGAGAAGGTCCTGACCGTCGTCGCTGCGGCGGAGTCGTTGAACGAACGAGAGTGCGATATGCATCTTCACTCCGTGATCCGCGGGCCGCGGGGGGTTCAGCCTTCGCCGAAGCGAACCCGCTGCCCCCCCGCGAACCGTTGGAAACCCGACGTGGCGTTTACGCGCCGAGCTGAGTCGCGATGTCCGTGAAGATCGCCGAGACGGCGCCGCCGGCCATGGTAACGGCTGTGATGGCGATGAGCGCGATCAGCGCCACGAGCAGCGCGTACTCGAGCAGGTCCTGGCCTTCTTCGTTGCGGGCGAACTTGTTGACGAATGCGACGAGCTGAGACATGACATCCTCCTGATGTGGGGTGGCACCGCTGTGCGGTGTGTATCCTGCGGCGCCGCCGCAGTTCGTTTGATGATTCGCGCCGCGGTCATCCGCGACACGCCGGGCCCTATCGCAACGGGTGTGCCACGCAGCCGCGGGCCGGGTGCCAGGCACCGCGCAACTCGTTCTGTTCATTGCGCATCGGGCGGGTTCGCAGGGGCAGGTTCGCGACGGGCGGCGCGCCGGTCATCGGAACTTTCGACTCGTCAGATTCGTAAGCCACCCCGCGAATTTCGTCCGCGAGCGTTTCCGTGCGTGCGTGTGCGGCGGGGGCACGCCGGCGCGTCCCTCCTATATATGGGGTTTTTCACGACCACGAACCACCGGCCGCGACAGGCACGTGGATTGCGGTCCCGGTACCGCCACATCCTGCGAAGTCACGGGAGTACGACCATGAAAGTCAGATTCGGTATCCGGCAGGCGCTTGCATCGTCCGCGGTTTTTGCGGTCATCGTGTTGACGCTCGTGTCGGTGGATGCGGGCGTGCGGGATCGTTTCAGCGAGCTGGTCTCGCCGCAGGGCGTCAGTTCGTGGGGCGATCGTGCGTCATATCTCGGAGGGGCCGTCGTGACCGCCGCGAAGCACCAGAGCATCGAGAATGCGCCGCTTGTCGTCTTTGCGACGGCCGGCGCGATTCTCTTCCTGTTCATGGTGAAGACGTAGCAGGCCGCTGAAAAAGACGCGGCCTGATGGGAAATGGGAGATGGCAAATGGGAAAGTCAGGCTAGACGTGCCACGTGCCACGTGCAAAAGGTTGCCACGTGCAAAAACGTGCGACGTCCTAATTGAACGATTGTTCCTCAGATGCCACTGATACTCGCGCTCGAACCCGATCCTCGTCAGGCCACGCTGCTGCGGGAGCTGGCGAAGACGGACGTCCAGGCGGAGATCGAGGTCGTCGACTCGCGCGACGCGGCCGTGGCGGCCCTGGCCGCGCGCATTCCGGACGTTGTCCTGCTGACCGCGCTGATGTCGCCGCGCGATGAAGAGGAGCTGATCTCGCACCTGCGGGCGCGCGCGGGGGCCGACCACGTTCAGACGCACACGATCCCGATGCTGGCGGGGACGGTCTCGCTCGAAGAGACGGGCGGCGGCGGGCTTTTCGGACGTTTCCGCCGGAAGAAGGAACCCGAACAGGTCAGCGGATGCGATCCATCGCTCTTCGCCGGGGAGCTGCGATCCTACCTCGCGCGGGCGGCGGAGCTCCGGGCGGAACAGAGCGCGGCACACGAGGCGGCCGGGTTCTCGGCCCCCGAGCAGCCCGGGGAGACGGCGCCGACGGACGCTGCGGCGGCAGCCGCGGCTGCGGTCGCCGAGCGCGCCGCGCGGAAGGCGGCCGAAGAGGAACAGGCGCGCCTCCGCCGGGAAGCCGACGAAGAGCGCGCGCGGTATCGCCAGCAGACGGAAGAGGCGCAGCGGCGGGCCGAGGAGGCGGAAGCGCGGCGGGCCGAGGAAGCCCGGCGGCGCCGCGACGCCGAAGAAGCCGCCGCGGCCGAGCGGGCCGCGCGTGAGGCCGACGCCGCCGCGGAGCGGACGCTCGAAGAGGAGCGGATCCGGCTGCAGGAAGAACAGTTCCGGCTCGAGGCGGAACGGGCCGCCGAGCGCGAGCGGCTGCTCCGTGAGGCCGAGGCGGCCGCGCAGCGCGCGCACGAAGCCGAGCGGAAGCGGTACGAAGAAGAGCGGCTGCGGCGCGAGGCTGAGGAAACCGCCGAACGGGAGCGGCTCGTAAAGGAGGCGCGCATCGCGGCGGAGCGGGCGCGCGAGGCCGAGCGGCAGCGATTTG
>JBBECO010000041.1:24859-27872 GCA_040881785.1 Vicinamibacterales bacterium | reverse complement strand
AAGGAGGCGCGCATCGCGGCGGAGCGGGCGCGCGAGGCCGAGCGGCAGCGATTTGAAGAAGAGCGCCGGCGCCGCGAGGCGGCCGACGCCGCGGAACGCGAGCGGCTGATGCACGAAGCGCGGGCCGCGGCGGACCGGGCGCGGCAGGCGGAGCTCGAGCGGCTGCAGGAAGAGCAGCAGCGGCGCGCCGCGGAAGAAGCCGCCGAGCGTGAGCGGATGCTCCGCGAGGCCGAGGCCGCCGCCGAGGAGGCTCACGAGGAAGAGCGCGTGCGGCTCGAAGCCGTCCAGCGGCAGCGGGAAGAGCGCGAGGCCGCCGAACATGAGCGGCTGCTGCGCGAAGCCGAGGCGGCCGCCGCCCTGGCGCGCGCCGCCGAACAGCAGCGGCAGGAAGAGGAACAGCGCCGGCGCGCGGCCGAGGAGGCCGCCGAGCACGAGCGGCAGCTGCGGGAGAAGGACGCGGAGTCGCTGCGCAAGAAGCGCACCGCACGGGACAAGAAGCCCGCCCGCGCCGCCGCGCCACCGCCCGAGACGGTGTTTCTGGCGCCCAAGGCGCCCGCACCCGCCTCCGCCAAGGCTTCCGCCTTCGCCGAGGCTTCGGCGGACAAGTCGGCGGGCAAGCCCTCAGCGAAGTCGCCCAGGCCCTTAGCTTCAGTTCCGGACGATCCCTGGGCCGACTTCCGTGCCTGCGTGAACGGCGCATCGGCCGACAGCATCCTGCGCCTGATGCCGATCGAGGATTTCGCGCGGCCCAGCAGAACCGCCAGGGCCACGTATCCGCCCGCGACGGAATCCACCGAGCCGCCACCGAATGAGGCCGTGGGGCTGATGGCTGGCCTGAAGCTGCCGATCCACCTCGCGGCGTTCGAGTATCCGCGGCAGTGCCGCATCCGTCGCGTCCGCGTGATGGCACCCGCCGGCGAGGAGCCCATCGTGGTTCCCGGTCCGGTGATCGTCTCGCGCCGCACGCTCGGCGAGATCCGCGACACTCGATAGCAGCAACACGGATTTCACAGAGTCCACAGAGTCGGGGCCCTGCCGCCATCCGTTTGATCCGTGGCATCCGTGTCAAGAGACAGCGGCAGGCGCGGGTACGCTACGCCTGCGTACTCGCGGTCCGAGCGGCGTGCAGAAATCGCGCGGTTGCTCTGGAGGCCTGGCCACTGCACTGACGCGCGCCGCACCCGTAAGTCCCCGCCTGTCATCGCATTCCGCCAACCGCGCGCCATCCGTCATTCCCGGGGCATCGCTGTTGCCTGACCCCGGTCGTGACCACCGGGCGGCAGACGCTGCTGATTTCCTCTGGCCGCCGCGTCAAGGCGAGGGGCGACGAGTGGACCGTCTCGCTCGTCACGCCGCACTCCGACTGCCAGTCGGTACGGCTCGCCGGTTCGGGACGGGCCAATGCCGGCGTGGTCCGGACGCTGCTGACGCCGTTCGATCGGCTGGCGCCTGTCAGCACGGACACTCGCATTCGAGTCGTCCGCTCGCAGCGTTGGCTGCGTCACGTCAGCCGCGCCCTGCGCGCCGCGCATCCGTTCGGCGGACTGAGTGCAGCCGCGCGTGCCGATATCCACCTGCTGCCGTTCCAGCTCGAGCCCGCCATGGCGATGCTGCGGCACGCTCGCTTGCGCCTCCTGATAGCCGACGAAGTCGGCCTGGGCAAGACGATCCAGGCCGGCGTGATCCTCACTCAGCTCGCCTCCGATCTGAACGGCTTTCGGGCGGTCGTCCTGACGCCCGCCGGTCTCCGCGAACAATGGCAGACCGAGCTGCAGGACCGGTTCGCATTGCCGGCGACGATTGCTGATGCCTCGTGGCTCGCGGCGCGGGCCCGCGATCTGCCGTCCGATGTGAACCCCTGGTCCCTTCCCGGTCTGCACATCGCCTCGCTCGATCTGGTGAAACGCCCCGAAGTGCTGAGAGCGCTGGAAGACGTGACCTGGGACATCGTCGTCGTGGACGAAGCCCACGGCGCCGGACCCGGTACGGCGCGACTGGCGGCCGCACACGCCGTGGCACGCAGGGCGCGCCGCGTCGTCCTGCTGACGGCCACGCCGCCCGACGGGGAACCGGCGCACTTCGCCGCGCTCGCGACGCTGGGTCAAGTCCACGCGGAGCCAACGCTCACCGAGTTCCGGAGAACGCGCGCGGACGCGGGCGCGGTCATGCGGCGCAAGTCGATCCTGCTGCCCGTACGTCTCTCGCCCCTCGAGCGCCGGATGCACCGCCTGCTCGAGCGGTATACCGCCAGGGTCTGGACCGAGGCCGGTGTCCGACAGGACGCCCGCGCGCGTCTCGCCGCCGTGATCCTGCGCAAGCGCGCGCTGTCGAGCGCCGCGTCGCTCGCTCTGTCGGTGCAGCGCCGCCGGGCCCTGCTTGGCTCGGCGCCGTCCCCCTTCGAACAGCAGCTGCCGCTCCCGCTGCAGGACGAAGATCCGCTCGAGGATCGGCTTCCAGACGAGGTGATCGGGGCCAGCGGATTGTCGGACGTCTCGCTCGAGCGCGCCCTTCTGGAGGAGATCGCCGCCGTCGCGGAGCAGGCGTCGCAGGCCGAGTCGAAGCTGGCGCTCCTCAGGCGGATGATCTCGCGGACGGGCGAGCCGATGATCGTCTTCACCGAGTATCGCGACACACTCGCCTGCATCGCGGCGGCCGTCGCCCCACTGCGCCGGGCCGTGCTGCTGCACGGCGACATGGCGCCGCGGGAGCGGGCGGCCGTGCAGCGCGCATTCAACCGCGAGGGAAGCCTGCTTCTCGCAACTGACGCCGCGTCAGAGGGACTGAACCTGCATGAGCGCTGTCGGCTGGTGGTCCATTTCGAGCTGCCCTGGACGCCGGCACGCCTCGAGCAGCGCACCGGGCGTGTGGACCGCCTCGGCCAGACGCGCGTCGTGCACGAGGTGCTTCTGGTCGCGCGCGACACGTGCGAGCGGATGGTGCTCGCGCCGCTCGTCAGGCGTGCGCGGACTGCGGCGGCGCGGGTCCGGCGCCCGCTCCGCATCTCGGCGCTGAC
>JBBECO010000041.1:21146-24759 GCA_040881785.1 Vicinamibacterales bacterium | reverse complement strand
GAGCTGCGCCTGGAGCGCGACGATGGCCGATGCGTACACCTCGAGTTGGTGCCGGTCAGTCTCGACGTCGCCGTGCCGCGCCAGCCGCGGACGGCCTCCGCGGTGGCGGCGCTTGCCGCCGGCTTCATTCCGTCCTGTGAGTCGCGCGTGTTTCCGGCGATCGAGTTGCACTGCCGGGACCGGCTGGCCGTCCTCACATCCGCGTATCAGGACGCGGCGGCGGCCGCGGCGCGCCGCGAGGGCGAAATCGCCTGCGCCGCACCGTCCGCGGCGCAGCAGCTCGTGCAGGTCGGCCTGTTCGATGCCCGCGGGACGAACGCCCTCGAGGCCCGTCGTCTCGCGGCATCGCTCGTCAGGCTGGCGGCCGACGAGCGGCTGGCCGATCTCACGCCCGGGCGGTCCCTTCGCATCCGCCTGCGCACGGTCGCGCTGCGCTTCGGCAGAGGACGGCGGTGATCCCCGGTATGCGCGGCTCGCTGCTCTCGCACGATGCATTGTCTGCGCACACTGGCCGGCCGCGGGATGCTGACGACGTCCGCGGCACGCATGCGCGGATCGCCAGGCTCCAGACGGAGCTGCAGCAGGAAGCCGGACCCGCCTGGCCGCCCCGCGTGGTGTTCGATCGCATTGCGGATCCATTCTGCCGCGCGCTGGGGTTCGACGTGATCCCCACCGGAGGTGACATCCGGGCCTGTCGCGGACTCCTTCAGCGGAACGGCTCGCCAGCCGCGGTGGTCGTCGCGCTGCCCTGGGGAGAGGAGCCGGCCGGCGCATGGCGCGAGAGCGTGCGCGCCGGCATCGGTGCCGGGGTGCGCTGGTGCTACTGCTTCACCGGACCGGCCGTCCGGGTGTTCGATGCGCACCGGACGCACTCGCGGCGGTTCGCGGAGTTCGAGCTGTCGTCACTGCTCCATCCGGAGACGTTTGCCATCGTCTTGCGAGTGCTCGCAGGTCCTGACGCGATCGAGGCGGCGGTCGCCCTCTCGGAGCGCCACCGGACCGCGGTGCGCGACTCCCTGCAGTCCGGCGTCCACGAGGCGCTGGTCCACCTCACGGCGGCGTTTGCGGCCGCGCCACAGCCACAGCCACAGCCACAGCCACAGCCACAGAAGAAACACCGAGGAAACACAGGAGGCCAGGGACCAGACCTGCGCCCCGAACTCCTGGACGAGTCGCTCGTGGTCGTCTACCGCATCCTCTTCCTGTTGTTTGCGGAAGCGCGCGGACTCGTGCCGGCGTGGCACCCGGTGTTCCGGGAGAGTTACACGATCGAATCGCTCCGGCACGATGTGGAAACGCTGGCCCGGCCCCGCGGGGTCTGGGAGGCGCTCCAGGCCATCGCGCGCCTCGCCCATCGAGGATGCCGGGCGGGCACGCTGCGGGTGCCCCCCTTCAATGGACGGTTGTTCTCTCCGGTCCACGCGCCGCTCGCCGAGTCCGTTCCGCTCGACGAAGCCGCCGTCCGCAACGCGCTGCTGGCCTTGACCACCCGGCGCACGGCGGGCGGACGCCAGCGGATCGCCTACGCGGATCTCGGCGTCGAGCATCTCGGCGGCGTCTACGAGCGGGTACTCGATTACGACGTCACCCCTGCCGATCGAGGCGCGCCGGCGCTCGTGCGCGGCGGACGGCGCAAGGCGACTGGCACCTTCTACACGCCGCGGTCGCTGACCGAGTATCTCGTCCGCCGCACGCTCTCGCCGCTGACCCGTGACGCGGCTCCCGGGGAGATCCTCGCGCTGCGCGTGCTCGATCCGGCCATGGGAAGCGGGGCCTTTCTGGTGGCGGCCTGCCGGCACCTTGCGCACGCGTACGAGTCGGCTCTCGTGCGCGATGGGACGGTTCCGGCCTGCGATCTCTCCGACCGCGACCGCGCCGGTTTCAGGAGAACGGTCGCGCAGCGCTGTCTCTTCGGTGTCGATCTCAATCCCATGGCCGTGCAGCTCGCGCGCTTGTCGCTCTGGCTGGCGACGCTCTCGGGCGATCGTCCGCTGACCTTCTTCGACCATCACCTGCGCGCAGGCAACAGTCTCGCGGGCGCAGGCATCGGGGACCTCCGCCGGCGCAGATCGGGAGGGAAGACGTCCAGTGCGCCGTTGCCGCTGCTCGACGGCACGACACTCGATGCGGCGGTCGGCGAGGCGGTCGCCTCGCGGCGGGCGCTGCGGGACGGCCTCGAGGACACCATCGAACAGGTTCGCGCGAAAGAAGCGCTCTTTGCCGCGATCCAGGCGCCCGGGGCGCCGCTGGCTCGCTGGAAGGCGATCGCGGACCTCTGGTGCGCCGGTTGGTTCGACGAGGCCGCGCGCCATGTGCCGCGCGCCATGTTCTCGGCACTCGTGGACGACGCGCTCGGGCGCCCTGGCGGCCTCAACGAGGCGACCGTCGCGAGGGTCCTCGAAACAGGTCATCAGGCCGCCGCGCGTGAGCGGTTCTTCCACTGGGAACTGGAGTTCCCCGACGTCTTCCACGCCGCCGACGGATCCTCCCTCACCGATCCGGGCTTCGACGCCGTTGTCGGCAACCCGCCGTGGGAGATGCTGCGGGGGGACGCCGGGGACCCGGTCGCGCGCGAGCGCAAGGCCGACGCCGGCGGGCGCCTCACGAAGTTCGCGCGCGGGAGCGGCATCTACCGGCTCCAGGGATCGGGGCACGCCAACCTCTATCAGATGTTCGTCGAAAGGGCGCTCGCGCTCGTTCGCGCCGGCGGCCGCCTCGGACTGGTGCTGCCGTCAGGGTTCGCCACCGATCATGGATGCGCGGACCTCCGGCGCCACGTGCTGGACCGGACGTTCGTCGACAGCTTTGTCGTCGTCGAGAACCGCGAAGGCCTCTTCCCCATCCACCGGGGCCTGAAGTTCGTCCTGCTGACGCTGACGAAGGCGGACGAGACCGCAACCCTGCCCTTGCGCTGCGGCATCCGGTCCGCCGCCGACTTCGACCGGCTGCCGGAATCCGGCGAGGATCCGCAGGCGGTCAGCGTCCCCCGGCGACTCATCGAACGCCTGAGCGGCGATCAGCTGGCTATTCCTGAAGTGCGAAGTCGCGCGGATGCGTCGATCGCCGGCCGCCTGGCCTTCCGGTTCCCTGCATCCGGGGACGAAACCGGCTGGAACCTGCGGTTCGGCCGCGAGTTGAACGCCACCGACGACCGGTGCCACTTCAATCGGGCCGGGACAGGCATCCCGGTGATCGAAGGCAAGCACATTGCGCCATTCGCCGTTGACCTGACGGCGGCCACCTACGGTATCGATCCAGGGCTGGTCGAAGGGTCGATCGGACGGCGTCCTTTCGAGGCTGCGCGGCTCGCGTACCGCGACGTCGCCTCGGCGACCAATCGCCTCACGCTGATCGCGGCGGTCCTGCCGGCCGGCACGATCACGACCCACACGCTCTTCTGCCTGCGTTCTCCGCTGGACGAGGATGCGCAGCACTTCCTCGCAGGGATGCTGAACTCCTTCGTGGCGAACTATCTGGTACGGTTGCGGGTCACCACCCACGTCACCGTCGCCATCGTCGAACGCCTGCCGCTGCCGAAGCCCTCGGCGGCATCACTGGAGTTCGCGAGGATCGCGACGCTCGCGCGCCACCTGGCGGCGGCGCCTGACGATCT
>JBBECO010000041.1:1311-21046 GCA_040881785.1 Vicinamibacterales bacterium | reverse complement strand
GACGCCCCCTGCGTCCGGATCTGTCCGACCAACGCGCTCTTCAAGCGACGCGACGAGATCGTGGATCTCAACCCCGCGTCGTGTATCGGCTGCCGCGCCTGCATGGAGGCGTGCCCGTACGACCAGCTCTTCATCGACCCGAACACGCACACCGCCGAAAAGTGCAACTTCTGCGCGAACCGCGTCGAGAACAAGCTGTTGCCGTCGTGCGTGAGCGTCTGCCCCACCGAATGCCGGATCTTCGGGGACCTCGACGACCCGGCGAGCGAGGTCGCGCAGATCGTACAGCGCGAGGCGTTCATGGTCCGCAAGCCCGAAAAGGGGACCGGGCCGAAGGTCTTCTACCTGGGCGCCGAAGAGAGTGTGATCCGTCCGGAAGCCTCGGTGCGGCCGCTGTATTACAAGGAAGGACAGGTCCACCTGCGGCCGCTCGGCGCGCCGATGCCCGACGCCGGGTCGCCGGGCGAGCCGCGGGTCGATTACGACGTCCCGCACGGCAAACCCTGGGGCATCGACATGGTGCTCTACCTCCTGTTCAAGGCGATCGCCACCGGCGCGATGCTCGTCGCCGCGCTCCTCTGGTCGCTCGGCTACCGCGACGTGGTAACGACGATGGCGGCGCCGGTGGTGTCGCTGGTCTTCGTGACGCTGACGGCGGTCGTGCTCATCATCGACCTCGAGCGCCCTGAGCGCTTCTACTACATCCTCACGCGCTCCAACTGGCGTTCGTGGATGGTGTGGGGCGCGTATTTCCTGACCGCGCATGGGGCGCTGAGCCTCGCGTGGCTCGCGGCGGCGTGGTTCGGGATGGAGTGGGTCATCGGCTGGCTGCTCGTTCCGGTCGTGGTGGTGGCGATTCTCGCAACCTCGTATACAGGCTTCCTGTTCGCGCAGGGCCTGGGGCGCGACCTGTGGCAGGGGCCGTCGGCCGCCATCGACCTGGTCGCCCAGTCCGCCGCGGCCG
The DNA here is from genome assembly GCA_040881785.1 of Vicinamibacterales bacterium. GTDB lineage: Bacteria > Acidobacteriota > Vicinamibacteria > Vicinamibacterales > 2-12-FULL-66-21 > JACDCA01. The sequence goes on along the minus strand of JBBECO010000041.1, from coordinate 20,082 downwards.
GGTCCGCGTCGCTGCTCATCGCCAGCCTGCTGATCGTCGGCGGCGCGCCGGGGGCCGACGCCTTCCTCGGTCTCACGCTCGCGCTGTCGGTCATCGCGCACCTGGTGATCCTCGTCTTCGAGCACGTGTTCTCCCCCAGCCCGACGCGGCATCACGAGCTGGCGACGCACACGATTCTCAAAGGCGCGTACTCGCGGCTGTTCTGGGGCGGCGCCATCCTCGGCGGCGGCGTACTGCCGGTGGTGCTGCTGCTCACACTGGGGACTGGATTCAGTCCGCTCGTCGGCATCGCCGCCGCGCTGCTCGCGCTCGCCGGCGGCGCGGCCTGGGAGTACATCTGGATCGAAGCAGGCCAGTCGGTCCCACTGAGCTGAAAGCGCCCGCGGCCCGAGCGAGGCGCTGGAAGGAAGCCGCCCGAAGGGCGGCCGCCGAGCGAGAGCGAGCGGGGGTGGGGCCCCGCGAGCGCTGATAAATGCAGACAAAATGACCGAAAAACCCGGAAGCTCTTTTCGCTCTCATCCCGACCCATCGCAGTGGGACGACTACGTCGACTTCGAGTCCACGAGCTGGCCGAAGAAGGACCGGCGGCGCTACTGGATCATCCCCAGCATCTGCTTCAACTGTGAGTCGGCCTGCGGCATCCTCGCCTACGTCGACAAGAACACACTCGACGTCCGCAAGATCGAAGGCAATCCCGTTCACCCCGGCAGCCGCGGACGGACCTGCGCGAAGGGGGTCGTCACACCCAACCAGCTCGACGACCCGGACCGCATCATGTATCCGATGCGCCGCGCCGGCGAGCGGGGCGAAGGACGCTGGCAGCAGGTCTCGTGGGACGAAGCCCTGGAGGACATCGGCGGACGCATCCGCAAGGCGATCGTCGAAGGACGGCGTCACGAGCTGATGTACCACGTCGGTCGTCCCGGCGAGGACGGCTACACCAACCGCGTGCTGCAGGCGTGGGGTCTCGACGGCCACAACAGCCACACCAACGTCTGCTCCTCGTCGGCGCGCCTCGGCCACTTCCTGTGGTGCGGCGCCGACCGCCCGTCACCCGACTATGCCAACGCGCAGACGATCCTCCTGCTGTCGTCGCACCTCGAGACCGGGCACTACTTCAATCCGCACGCCCAGCGGATCATCGAGTCGAAGGCCAACGGCGGCACGCTGATCTGCATCGATCCGCGCCTCTCGAACACCTCGGCGAAAGCCGACATCTGGATGCCGGCGTACTCGGGGACCGAAGGCGCGCTGCTGCTGGCCATCGCCAGGATCCTCCTCGAGGAAAACCTCTTCAACCGCGAGTTCGTCCGCAAGTGGGTGAACTGGCGTGAGTACCTCGCGGCCGAGCGTCCCGACCTGCCGCAGACCTTCGACGCTTTCGTCGTCGCGCTCAAGGAGCTCTACGCGCAGTTCACGCCCGAGTACGCCGAAGCGGAAACGGGCGTGGCCGCCGCCCAGATCGTCGCCGCCGCGCACGCGATCGGCCGCGCCGGCACGCGCTTCGCGACGCACAACTGGCGCGCCGCCGCCTCCGGCAACCTGTGGGGCTGGCAGATCACGCGCTGCCTCTACCTGCTCGTCGTCCTGACCGGATCGCTCGGCGAGGTCGGCGGCGTCAACATGCACGTCACGAACAAGTTCGTACCGAAGCACCCGAATCCGCCGCCGCCGCCGAACTACTGGAACGAGCTGCTCTTCCCAAAGGAATTCCCGCTCGCCTTCTTCGAAATGAGTTTCCTGTTGCCGCACTTCCTCAAGGAAGGGCGTGGCAAGCTGGACGTCTACTTCACGCGCGTCTACAACCCGCTCTGGACGAATCCGGACGGCTTCTCGTGGATGGAGATGCTGCAGGACAAGGAGAAGGTCGGCCTGCACGTCGCGCTCACGCCCACCTGGAGCGAGACCGCCTGGTTCGCCGACTACATCCTGCCGATGGGCCTCGGCACGGAGCGCCACGACACGATGAGCCAGGAGACCCACGCCGGCCAGTGGCTCGGGTTCCGACAGCCCGTGCTCCGCGTGGCGCGCGAGAAGCGGGGCGAGACGATCAATGCGACCTACGAAGCCAACCCGGGTGAAGTCTGGGAGGAGGCCGAGTTCTGGATCGCGCTCAGCTGGAAGATCGATCCCGACGGCTCGCTTGGGATCCGCCAGTTCTTCGAGTCCCCCTACCGGACCGGTGAACAGATCACCGTTGAAGAGTATTACCGGTGGATGTTCGAGAACTCCGTCCCGGGATTGCCGGAGACCGCGGCAAAGGAGAGTCTCACGCCGCTCGAGTACATGCGGAAGTACGGCGTGTTCAAGGTCTCCGACAACACCTACAGCAAGGCGCACGAGAAGCCCGCCGACGAGACGTCCCCGCACGTCGTCGTGGACGGCAGCACCGTCACCGGTTTCAACACCCCCTCGCGGCTCCTCGAGTTCTACTCCCCCACCATGGCCGAATGGGGATGGCCGGAGCACGCCGTGCCGCGCTACGTGCCGGGTCACGTCCACTGGCGCGATCTCGAGCGCGAAGCGGGAGAGTTCGACCTGCTCCCGAACTTCCGGCTGCCCACGCTGATCCACACGCGATCACCCGTGAAGTGGCTCTACGAGATCTCGCACAACAACCCGCTCTGGCTCTCGACCGAGGACGGCAGGGCCAAAGGCATCCAGACCGGCGACCTGGTGAAGGTGACGACGCAGATCGGGTATTTCGTCACGCGTGCCTGGGTGACCGAAGGCATCCGTCCTGGCGTACTCGGCATGTCGCACCACCTGGGACGCTGGCGCCTGAATGAAGACACCGGCGGTCCGCGCGTCGCGAGCTCGCTCGTCCGGATCAGCCATCGTGATGGCCGTTACGAGATGAAGCAGGTCCACGGCGCACAGGCCTTCGAGAGCAGCGATCCCGACAGCAGCCGGATCTGGTGGAGTGAAGTCGGCGTCCACCAGAACCTCACGTTCCCGGTCCAGCCGGACCCGGTGAGCGGAATGCACTGCTGGCACCAGCGCGTGCGCCTCGAAAAAGCGGGACCTGACGACGCCTACGGCGACATCGTGGTCGATACCAACAAGGCCCATGAGGCCTACAAGGAATGGATGGGCAAAACCCGGCCCGCCGTCCCGGGTCCGGGAGCCCTGCGGCGCCCGCTCTGGTTCGATCGGCCGCTTCGACCGGTACCCGAAGCGTATAAACTCCCTCCTGAATGACCGCCGGCCGCCGTCGCGCTGTGTCCCTCACGATCTGGGGGCTGCTCGCCGCCCTTGGCGCGCTTCAGGTCGCAGCCTGGTCGATGGGCTACGCACCGCGGCGCCCTTTGGGGCTGGCGCAGGTCATCGCCGGCTGGGTCGTCATGCTGCTGCTCGCCTCGCTCTCGACGCGGCTGATCGGCCAGCTCGCCGAACAGCTCAGCGCCACCGAGCACGCGCACCGCGCCACCAAGAGTGAAGTCGAGCAGCTCCAGATGCACAACGCGATGCTCGACATCCTCGCGCGTTCGGTCGATGTGCCGCTGGCGTTCCAGTCGCTGGCGCAGCGCATTGCGCGCCTCGTGCCCTGCGACCGCGTCGGGCTGGCGCTGCTGACCGAGGCCGGCGACGAGTTCCAGACCTATACCGCGCGCGTGAACGAGGACGAGCGGCGGCTCCGGCCGCGGCCGGAGGTCGTCTTCAAGGCGGACCGGACCGCCATCGGCACCGCCGTCCGCACACGCGAGCCGCTGATCATCAACGACGTCGAAGAGAACGCCCCCGACTATCTCGACATCAACGTCATTCACTCCTCAGGATTCGGCTCGGCGCTCCTGATCCCGCTCGTCTCGAAAGAACGCGGCGTCGGCACGCTCAACCTGGTCTCGCGGCGAAAGCACGCCTTCACGCAGGCGCACGTGGACGCGCTGCTGCCGGTGACCGAGATCTTCGCCGTCGCCTATGTCGCCCAGCAGCTGCAGATCGCGGTCACGCGTCACCGGACCGTGGAGGCCATGTCGGATCTCACGTTGAATGTCGCGACGGAAATCAACAGCGCGCTGCAGACGATCATCGGGCACTGCGACCTGCTCGAGCGGGGATACCCCGACCCCAGTCTCCAGCGCGACCTCGCGACCGTCGTCAGGCAGGCGCAGCGGATCTCGGCGCTCCTCGACAAGATGCGCAGCGCGTCGGCCGCGCAGGTGGCGAACCTTCCCCGGACATCGTAGGGGCCGTTCGCGAACCGCCCCGTGACGTGGAATTCGGGAACGGCCCCGTGACGTGGAATTCGCGGCCCTACCTGGTTGCCGCGCGCCAGAGGACGATCCCCAGCTCGACCACGACGATCGCCGTCATCAGGACGAAGACCCAGTCACGCCGGCGGATCCGCTCGGCCACGGCGGTCAGGATCCGCAGCGCCGGCGCGGCCATCAGCAGCACCAGTCCCGCCTGAAGCAGCCGCACCGAGAGCACGCCGTACGGCGACGCCAGATGCAGGACCAGGCCGGCGACCATGGCGGCGCCGAAGAGCATCACGTTGGCACGGGACACCCAGAGGAAGCGCTCGTCGAGATCCGTCGGTGTGCTCACGCCGTCACGCTCCTGTAGATGTAGATGCCCGACACGATGGCGAGCACGACGGCCATCAGGATTTTGAGCCACTTCGCCCTGGCCCGGGGGGCCATCCACATGCCCGCGCGCGAGCCGACGAGGACGCCGATCACCGCCGCCGCCGCCGCCGGCGCCATGACGTCGCCGCGGGCGTAATAAATCGGCGCGGACCCGAGCGCCGTCACCCCGATCATCGCCGCCGTCGTTGCCGCCGCCGCCCGCATCGGGACGCCGCACCAGGCGTTCAGGGCCGGTACCTGGAGAATTCCGCCGCCGATGCCAAGCAGTCCCGACAGGACCCCGCCTGAGAACGAAATACCCAGGGCCGTGGGTAACCTGCGTAGTTGGTACACGATCGGCCGGCCGCTCTCCTGCTCGAAATACTGCCCGCCGAGCTGTCCCGACGGGATATTCACGTCCAGGATGACGTTTCGGCGGTCCAGGCGCGTCAGCATCACCGCGGCGATCACGCCCGTGACGCTGGCAAAGATCATGTAGAGGGTTTTCTGCGACAGCGACTCGACGCCTTCAGCCCCGATCAATCCACCGGCCACGGCCGGGATCTGCAGCAGGATCCCGAGCCGCAGGTTGATGACACCGCGGTTTGCCGAGCCGGCGCTGACAATGCTCGAGGTCGCGATGACGGTCATGAGGCTGATGCCGGCGGCCGCCTTCATGTCGAGCCCGAGGACGACGTTGAGGAAGGGGACGAGAAAGATGCCGCCGCCAATCCCGAGCAGCGCCCCCAGGCACCCGGCCACGGCGCCCGCCGCCATGACTTCGAGCAGCGGGATGACGAGCATTGGCATGGGTGTATGATTTCGCGGAGGTCGGACCCGCGGAGAGGATTTTAGCCGATGTTTCACCGTTTCTTCGACGAAGGGCTCGCACAAGCGTCCTTTTTTCTGGCCTGTCCGCGCACGCGGGAAGCCGTCATCATCGATCCACGACGCGACGTCGACGTGTATGTCGAGATGGCGAAGGCGCAGGGGCTGCGCATCGCCTACACCTTCGAGACGCACGTCCATGCCGACTTCGCCTGCGGCTCGCGTGAGCTCGCCGCGGTCGGTGCGAAGACGATCGCAGGCCCGGGGGCCCATCTGCGCTACACGAATCATGAGGCGGCGCACGGCGAGCGGCTCCGTGTCGGCGACATCTCGTGCGAGTTCATGCACACGCCGGGGCACACGCCGGAGCACATCTCGATCCTGGTGAACCAGCCCGATCAGCCGACGCGGATCTTCTCCGGCGACACGCTGTTTGTCGGCGCCGTCGGGCGTCCGGACCTGCTCGGCGAGGAGCAGGCGCGGCGGCTGGCCAACGATCTCTACGACTCGCTCTTCAAGAAGCTGCTCGTCCTCGACGAGCGGATCCAGATTCATCCCGGGCACGGGGCCGGATCGTTGTGCGGAGCCGGCATCGGCAGCGAGGCGTTCACGACCATCGGGCAGGAAAAGCGCTTCAACCCGATGCTCCAGCACAAGACGAAAGAGGCATTCGTGGCGGCCGTCCTCGCCGACCTGCCGGACACGCCGCCGTACTTCCCGCGGATGAAGAAGCTCAATCAGGAAGGGCCGCCGCTGCTCGGCCTCGTCAACGGCTACCGCGGGCCGGCGCCGCTCTCCCCTGCAGCGACCGCCGCCGCGGTCCGCAACGGGGCGCTCCTGATCGATCTCCGTCAGGCGGCGGACTTCGCGACGTCGTATCCGCTCGGGGCGCTGAACCTCCCGATCGGCACGAAGGTGGGCTACTGGGCCGGATACGTCCTGCCGGGGGACGCACGAGTCGTCCTGCTCGGCGCCAACCACCACGAGGCGACCGAGGCCGCCCGGCAGTTGATGCGCATCGGGGTCTCGCGGATCGACGGCTATGTCAACGGCGGCTTCAGCGCCTGGCGCGACGCCGGTCTGCCGACGGCGTCCTTCGAGCTCAGCAACGTGCAGGAGCTTGCCTCGGCGATCGGCGGAGGCACGGCGCCGCTGCTCGTCGACGTACGGACGAACAAGGAGTTCACGGCCGGGCACATCGACGGCGCCCTGCATATTCCGCTCGGCGACCTGGCGCGCCGCGCCACCGAGATCCCGCGCGACCGTCCGGTGGCGACGATCTGCGAAGCCGGCTACCGCTCCTCGCTCGCGGCCAGCGTGCTCGCACGCGCGGGCCTCGACAATCTGGTCAACGTGACCGGCGGCATGTCGGCCTGGTGGGCGCTCGCGCCGGCCTCCTCGACCCCCTGATGCTGTCGGCCGCCCGCCCGGCATGGGATAATCGAGTTGCCGACACCAGGACACTCGATGCTGCTCCCTCCGGGTACCCGTCTCGCCCAGTATGAAATCGCCGCGACCCTCGGTTCCGGGGGGATGGGCGACGTGTATCGCGCGCGTGATCTGCGGCTCGCGCGCGACGTGGCGGTCAAGGTGATGGCCGAGCGGATCGCCGCGGATCCAGTGATGCGCCAGCGGTTCGAGACCGAGGCCCGCGCGGTCGCGGCGCTGTCGCACCCGTGCATCATGTCGATCTACGAGCTCGGCGCGACCGAGGGCCGGCTCTTCGCCGTGATGGCATTGCTCGAGGGGCAGACGCTGCGCGCGCGGCTGGCCCAGGGCGCCGTGGGATGGCGCGAGGCCGTGACGATCGGTGCCGCCATCGCTCCGCGCGCTCGAGATCGACGACCGCCTGGCCGATGCGCACGTCACGATCGCGCTCGAGCGGCTCTTCTACGGGTGGGACTGGCCGGCCGTGGACGCGTCGCTCACGCGTGCGCTGGCGCTCGATCCGAACTCGGCGCTCGCGCACGAGGTCCACAGCGTCTACCTGATGACCTGCGGACGCTTCGACGAGGCGCTGGAGGCGGCGCGGCGCGCGCGCGGGCTGGATCCGCTGTCGCCGTTCATCAACATGGGCGTCGCGTGGGTCCACCACTTTGCCGGCCGGCCGGCCGACGCCGCGCGCGAGTGCCTCGACGTCCTGGCCATGAAGCCGGGCCTGGAAGAGGCGGGCAACATCCTCATCGCGGCCTACGAATCACTCGACCGCTTCGAGGAGGCGGCGGCCATCGTCGCGAAGCAGCGGTGCTGGGGGATGTCGCTCGATGGCGCGTCGCTGCAGCAGGCCTTCCAGCGCGGCGGCCGGGAGGGCTACCTGCGCGACCGGCTCGCACAGATGTACCGCCATGAGCCGGGGCCGGCATCGGCGAGTTTCGCCTTCGCGCACGGCCATGTGCGCCTGGGAGAGTTCGAACAGGCGATCGATCACCTGGAGCGGATGGTGGAGCATCGCGCCGGCGGATCCGTGTTCATCGGGATCGACACCGCATTGAGCCCTCTGCGCGGGAACCCGCGTTACGACGCGCTGATCAGACGCATCGGCGCGCCGCTGCCGCAGATGGTGTGAGCGTTTCTCCGCTCGTGCTCAGTCGTGCCGAAGCGCGTCGACCGGTTCGGTCATGACGGCGCGCCGCGCGGAGGCGGCGCACGCGAGCAGGACCGCGGCGGTGAGCGCGGCGGCGGCGGCAAGAAACGCGGTGGGATCCTGTGCGCTCACATTCGGCAGGACGCGTTGCAGCACTCTGCCGCTCGCCACGGCCATTCCGGCGCCCGCCACGATACCTCCGGCCGCGAGGGCCACGCCCTGCCGGAGCACGAGGCGCGCGATGGCAGCAGACGTCGCGCCGAGCGCGCGCCTGATCGCCAGCTCGCGCGTTCGCTGCGCCGTGGCATGCGCCACCGACGCATGCACGCCGCCCACGGCGAGCAGCAACGCCAGCGCGGCGAAGACCGTCATCGTTGTCGTGAGCAGCTCGCTGCGAGCGGTGTTCCCACGCAGCCGCTCTCGCATGGTGACCATGTCGTGTACGGCCGCGCCGGGGTCGAATGCTCCAACGAGTTCCGCGACCTGGTCGGCGACCTGTGTCACGTTGGGCGCCAGCCGTACGATCCACATCTCACCGCCGGCGCGGCGCTCGTAAATGAGCGGGGGGCCCTCGGCATGCGGGCCCCACTCACGGGTATCCGCCGCGACGCCGATGATCACGCGGCGTTCACCGCCGATGTCGAGCGCCTCACCGACGGCGGGACCGGCCGGCCAGTGTCGCCTGGCGAGGCGGCGATTGACGACGATCCCGTCGGCGGCATCGACGCCGAGCCCGCGGCCTTCGAGGATCGCGATGTCGAGGGCCGCATGGTAGCCCTCGTCCACATGCCGGATCCCCGCGCTCCATCGTTGCCGGTCCTCGCTGGCTGACGACCGGAGCTGATAGGACGTGCGTGGCAGATCGCCCTCGAGCGGCAGATCCGCCGCGCGGCCGATGGCGAGAACGCCCGGTCGCGCCCGGAGACGTTCACCGAGCCAGCCGTCGAGCCCGGACCGGGAGGACGGCGACGGACCCGGCGCGACCCGGAAAGTGAGCACGTGGTCCACGGCGAAGCCGAGCTCGGCGCCCTGCAGCGCCGTAAAGCTCCGGGCGAGCAGTGCGGCAGCCGTGACGAGTGCGAAGGCGAGCGCAATCTGGATCCCGACGAGCGCCCGCTGCAGAGTCACGCCACCGCGGCTCGCCGTGGCCGTGCGGCCGTACTCGGCCAGCACCGCCTGTGGCGCGATGTGGGTGTCGTGCCACGCCGGGATCAATCCGGCGAGGAGGGTCGCGACCGCCGTTCCGCCAATGGCCCAGAGCAGCATGCCGGTCCCGAATTCCACGCTGGTCGGGAACGGCCGCATGTCGGGGAGCGTCTGCCACGAGTACATCAGCGCCCGTGTGCCGACAAGCGCGATGCCGACGGCCAGGACCCCGCCCATGCCGGCTATGACGGCACTCTCGGTGAGCAGTTGCCGCGCCAGGCGGCCGCGGCTGGCGCCGAGCGCGAAACGCGCCGCGAACTCGGGGCGGCGCCCGACGTTCCGCGCGACGATCAGGTTCGCCACGTTGGCGCACGCGATCAACAGCACGAGCAGGACGGTCACGTGCCCGATCGACGCGGCCGCCCGCAGCCTGTCGTTGAGCAGCGTATCGTGCACGCGGTCGATGCGAACACCGGCAGCTGGGCCGCCGTCCACGGCCGGCGCACGGTGGATCGCTGCGAGGCGGTCTCTGAGTGGCTCGAGTGGTGCGTCGCGTGCGAGGCGCCCGATCACCGTCACGGCCTCGACGCGTCGTCCCAATGGACGCCACATGGCAACGTCGCTCCGCGGAAACCGATGCCCCTCGGGCAGGACGCCGATCACCGTGTGCGGCAGACCGTCGATCGGGACGCTGTCGCCGATGACCTCCCGTCGTCCCCCGAAGCGCCGGCGCCAGAAGGGATCGGACAGGACGACCACGTTCGTGTCGGCCTCCCCGCCGAAGGTGCGACCGAGCGCCGCCGCGACGTCGACGACACCGAAGTATTCGCGGTCGACTGCCGCCACGAGAACGCGTTCGGCGCCGCGAGGCCCCATGCCCTCGGCGCCGCGACCGACGTTGACCGGCGTGAGCGAATAGGCGGCGATCCTCACATCGCTGAGCGCCGCCCGCCACGCCTCGAGCTCGTCGAGACGTGCCTGGCGGATCTCGCCGCCGTCGTGTGGCGCAATCCGTATCATTTCGGCCAGCCCGGCCGGTGGATGCCGGAGGATCGTGTCGACCGCACTGAAGACCGCCGTACTGGCCCCGATGCCCAGCCCCAGCGTCAGAACGGCGGTGGCAGCGAACATCCGCCTGTTGCGCAGGATACGAACGCCGTGGCGAACGTCGTCGAGCAACGTGGTCATCGCGCGCTACCCACCGATCGATACACTCCGATTCAACCCGCGAACCAGCAGCGCATAGACACGCGCGGCCAGAAAACGGGGAATGTGGTTCTCGGAGCGATGAGGTCGATCGCCGCGTCGCGCGCGTCAGGACTGCGCACGATCTGGAGCAGCGCCTCCCGTGACGGCGCGGCTTCCAGCGCGCGAAACACCCGCCGCACCTCGACGGCCGCAAGAACGGGCCCGGCGACGCCCCAGAAGCCAAAGATCCAGAACAGCACCAGCGTGATGAGCAGCGCGTACTGATCCCGCGAGGCATGAAAGAACAGGTAGTACGTGCCGGCCGGTACCAGCGTGAAGAGCCCCACGACCCAGATCGCCACGGTCCTGGTCAGCATGCTCGCGTCACGAATACTCGAATGCACCAAACGCGGCGTATTGACCGGAGTGGTCGTAGTCTACGCCGCGCTGGACGCGAAAGATCTTCGAGGCCGCCAAGCTCCCGCGCTTCACGACGAGCCCCTGCGGGAGGACGATTTCCGGGTGGACCTCCGCCTGCGTCACGGGGTTGCGGATGGCCTGCAGTTCGAGCTCGATGACGTCGCCGATGATCGCTCGCGATCCATGGTCCGCCATGGTGACGTCGAATCGCGCGGGCTCGGGTCCCTCGAGCTCGTAGGTCTTGATGAAGAGGCCCCACGGGCCGCCGACCTCTCCGCGCAGCACGCTCGTCAGGGCCGAGCGCTGCGGCTCATCGGCCCGATCGTCGATATAGCACGCCGCACGGCCGCCACCCTCGTGAATCGCGCCCGGCCAGTCGGCGAACAGCGCGACGCCGAGGCCGTCGAGCCGGACGTCATCGACATGCCCCTGCTCAATGACCCAGATCCAGCCCCCCTCGCAGTGGCCGCGGCTCGGCCGCGCGTTGAAGTTGCAGGGGCAGCCCCAGTCACAGTTGCAGGCAATGAGCACGTTCCCGTTCAGCCGCCATGGCGCCATCAAGCCTCCCACAATGTTCCCGGAATACTGAGGGGGCGGCGGCGCGGAGTCAAGCGGATACAATGCGCGTCCATGCCTCGGTCGTCGAACGGCGGACACCATGCCGCGTTGCTCCGCGCCGCTCTCCGACACGATCGAATGCCGCTCATCGTCCTGCTGATCCTGGTGCCAGTGGTGAGCTGGTGGTGGATCGTCGTAATGGCGCGCGACATGTACGGACCGATGACGGGCGCCAGCGCATGGATGATGACCCCGCGGTGGGACGCGCCCCACCTCGCGCTGCTGTGGGCGATGTGGGCGGTCATGATGGTCGCGATGATGCTGCCTTCCGCCGCACCGATGATCCTGCTCGCCGGAGGTGCGGCCCGGGAGCACGACGCGAAGGCGTCCGCACGCCGGACGTATCTCCTGGCGCTCGGCTACGTGGTGGTCTGGGCGGTCTTCAGCATCGGGGCCACGGCGCTCCAGTGGGGGCTCGGACGGCTGCTCGTCCTCACGCCGATGATGGAGGCGTCGAGCCGCACGGCGGGGGCCGTGTTCCTGGTGATCGCCGGCGTCTACCAGTGGACGCCGTTGAAAGAGGCATGCCTGGCCACCTGCCAGTCACCGCTCGCGTTCCTGATGCGGCGATGGCGCAGCGGATCGTGGGGCGCCTTCCGCATGGGTGTCGAACATGGCACGTACTGCGTCGGCTGCTGCTGGGCGCTGATGCTGCTGTTGTTCGCCGGCGGTGTGATGAACCTCGCCGTCATCGCCGCGCTCACGGCGTTCGTGGCGTTCGAGAAGCTGGCGCCGGTCGGCGTGTGGGGCGCGCGCGTCAGCGGCGCCCTGCTCATCGCTGTGGCGGCGTGGATGCTCGTGAGCCGGTAGATCGGGGCTCACCGACCGGTCCTCGGCAGATCGCGACCGGGCGCGTCGGCCTCCCGCTGAATGACGTCGCCGACATATCGGCCGCCGCGCATGCCACCCTGCGGCATGCCGCGTGCGACGCGCTCACCAGTGGACGGGACGACATACCGCGAGAAGTAGAACGGGATGCCTTCACCGGCGTCCGGCTGCGGCGAGTCCTGGAGGTGCAGATGGAGGTGAGGTTCGCTGCTGTTTCCCGAGTTGCCGACGCGTGCCACGAGATCACCTTCCTGGACCCGTTCGCCGGCCTGGATGCGAATCGATCCGGCCCGCAGATGCGCCATCACGAGGTAGTGTCCGGGTGCGATCTCCAGCACGATCGTGTTGCCGCCACGGCGCACCGGCTCGGGGCGCCCGGGCCGCGCGTCCGCGTGACCGTCGGACACGGCGACGACACGACCGGGCGCAGGCGCGCGAACCGGGCGGTCGTACGCGTAGTACTCCTCGAGGGAATGGCCATCTCCGCGATGGCTGCGGCCGTCCACCGTCATCAGGAGATCGTACGCCCAGCGCTCCGGCGGCGAGATGACGTGATAGTTCACCGCCCGCGTGCGGCCTCCCCACGCGATGGTGATGGGCCCGTCCAATGGCAGTTGCAGATCGACGGGGCTCGGCGTCGCGTCATGGGACGACGGATAGGTGCGGTACAGAACGTTCGCGCCCGCCAGGGCGCAGAGAGCCGCGAGGCCGGCAAGGCGCCGGGGGCTCCACGCGAGCCGTCTTCGCACCGCGGATTCCAGGGCGAGCACCAGGAGCAGGATCGTGGCGATGAGCAGCACGGGCGGCCCCAGGATCCACAGCGCCGGCGCGACGCCTCCCGGCCGCGCGCGAAGTGTGAGGACCAGCGCCATGTGGAGCGCGACCAGAGGCGCCACGCCGTAGATCCACCGGTCGCTCAATCGCGTCGCACGCCCGCGCACGGTTGTGGTGGACTGTCTGGACATACCCTCATCACTTCGCTCCAGGGTACTCCCCGTCCGCAAACGGCTTGAGGACGGCGTAGAGCGTCGCCATGATCGGCACCGGCACACCGAGGCGCGCGGCGCGCCGGACCACGGAGCCGTGCAGCGCTTCCACCTCGATCTTCTTCCCCTGCGCGAGGTCGATCAGCAGCGACGAGCGCATCGTGCCGGGGATGCTGCCGATGTACGCCTCGATCTGCTGGATCCGGTCGGCCGCGACCGGTACCCCCTCGGCCCGCGCCAGGGCCTCGATCTCGCGGCAGCCATTGAGGAACTGCTGCCGGATGAAAGGATCGGCCCAGACCGGTCCGATCGGGAGCCGCGAGGCGCCGGTGAACCCGGCGAGCGAGACGAGGAAGATGAACTTCTCCCAGATCGGCACGCGGCCGTCGCCATGCACCTCGGCCTGGATGTCGGCCGCCACCATCGCCTCGTGAATCTCGTTCACGCGCGGCGTGACGCGCGGCAGCTCGCCGAAGACCTCACCGAAGACGACGCGCCTGTGCGTGCCGGTCTGTTCGATCACGCCGGGCGCGGCTAGCGCCGTGGCGATGTAGGTGGTGCCTCCAAGCGTGCGGCGCTCACCGGCGATGGCCGCCACCTCCCCGACGCTGTCCACGCCATTCTGCAGCGTGAGCACCGTGGTGGTGTCGCCGAGCATCGGCCGGATCATCGGCAGCGCCGCGGCGTTGTCGTAGGCCTTGACGGCGACGATCACGAGGTCGACCGGCCCGACCCTGGCGGTGTCTTCTTCGGCACGTGCGCGGACGATGAAGTCACCCACCATGGGACTTCTGATCTGCATCCCGCGCTCGCGCAGCGCCGCCAGGTGCGCGCCACGCGCGATGAAGGTGACGTCATGGCCGGCACGCGCCAGCTTCGCGCCGTAATAGCCGCCGACCGCCCCTGAGCCGAGGATCGCTATTCTCAACACTGATTATTTCTTCGACAGCCAGTACACAGGCAAGCCAAGGGCGACCAGCGCCAGTCCGGTGACCGACTCGACGGGCCGCTCCACCAGTGTGTTCAGGACGAACGCCCCGGATCCGAGGACGAAGAGCGCCGGCACCACCGGATAGCCCCACGCCCGGTAGGGACGCGCGGTCGCGGGCTGCGTGCGCCGCAGGATGAAGAGCGCGACGCCGGCCGCCATGCTGAACAGGATCGACGCGAACATCACATAGGTGAAGAGCTGCTCGTAGGTGCCCGACAGCGCCAGCACCATCGACCACGCCGTCAGCGCGACGATCGCGACGTGCGGTGTGCGGTAGACCGGATGGACGCGGCTCGCGGCCGGCAGGAACACGCCGTCCCGCCCCATCGCAAAGAGCACGCGCGAGCCGCCGAGCAGGCCGGCGGCGTTGCAGCCGAACGTCGAAATCACGACCGTGAGCGCAATGAGCGACGCGCCCCCCGGCCCCATCAGGGCGGTGGCTGCCTTCTCGGCAATCCGCGTGACGCCTTTCATGTCCTCGATCGACAGCGCGTAGAGGTACGCGACGTTGACGGTGACGTAGATGAGGATCAGCGCGCCGATGCCGAACACGAGCGCCAGCGGAAGGTTGCGCTCGGGATGCCTGATCTCCCCCGCCGCATAGGTGACGTAGTACCAGGATTCGTAGGTCCACAACACGGCGATCATCGCGACACCGAAGGCCGCCAGCGGGCGCGCGACGTCCGGCGGCACGACCGGCGTGAACGCCGGCGCGGCGCTGCCGGCCACCAGCGCCATGATCGGAATCGCCGAGAGCCCCGCCACCTTCGCCGCGGTCAGCACGACGTTCACCATGTTCCCCGAGCGGACGCCCACATAATTGACCGCGCCAAGCACCCCGAGCGACGCCGCCGCGACGAGCTGTCCGGCCGAAATCGCAAACGTGCCCCACGGCACGGGGATCGAGACGACGACCCGCGAGGTGGACAGCGCCGGAATGAAGTAGCTCAGATAGTCCGCGAAGCCGACCGCGACGGCCGCCAGGGCGCCGCTGATCACAACCAGGAACGACGCCCAGCCGTAGAGAAAGGCCGTGAGGCCGCCATAGGCCTCCCGCAGGAAGACGTACACGCCCCCCGACCGCGGAAACATCGCCCCCATCTCGGCGTAGGTCAGGCCGCCGGCGATCGACAGGACGCCGCCGAGCACCCAGGCCGCCAGGAGCAGCGAGGGGGACGGAATGAGCGCGGCCATGCCTCCGGTCGTCAGAAAAATGCCGGAACCAATGACGGTCCCCACCACCAGCAGGGTCGCCGAGCCCAGCCCCAGGGCCCGAATCAGGCCTTCGTCCTCGGTCGCCGTGACCCCGGTCTGCACGTGCATGGGTGCGGACTGTAGCACGCCGCGCGTGCTAACATTCGCCCGTTATGGCCGCACGTCTCACCACGTTCGTCATCGCCGCGATCGTTTCCGTCACGTTCATCGCGGGGTTGATCGTGGGCGCCCAACGCGACGAGAGCGGCCCGGTGGATCTCATCGTGCACAACGCGGTGGTCTTCACGGGGGAAGCCGACGGCGAGATGCCCGAAGCGGTGGCCGTACGCGCGAACAGGATCCTGAAGGTCGGCAGCAACCGAGAGATCCTCCGCATGAAGCGGCCGCAGACCGTCACGATCGATGCCAACGGCGCTGCCGTCGTGCCGGGCTTCAACGACGCGCATCTGCATCTCGTGCGCGGCGGCCTCACCCTGGATACGGCGGACCTCTCCGGCGCCGACACCGTCGAGGGCGCCATTGCCCGCGCGCAGGCCTGGGCCACCGCCAATCCGGAACGCGAATGGATCGTGGGGCGCGGCCTTGGCGACGAACTGCTGGCCGCCGACGAGCAGCCGACCCTGGCTGCGCTCGATGACGTCTTTGCGGATCGCCCGGTGCAGCTGCTGTCGGAGGACGGCGAGACGGCGTGGGTGAACTCCGCCGCGCTCACGCTCGGGAAGATCGCCCGGCCGACCGCCGACCCCGAAGACGGCCACATCGTCCGCGACGCCGCAGGGGATGCGACGGGGATTCTCGAGGGGAGTGCGGTCGATATCGTCGAGGCGCTCCTGCCGCCGCCGACGGCCGAGGATCGGACGCAGGCGCTGTTCGCCGCGATCGCCGAGGCCCAGCGCCACGGCATTACGAGTCTGCAGAACGCCGACGGTGAGGCGCTCGACTTCGAACTGCTGGATGCCGCGCGCAAGCGGGGCGCGGTGGCCATGCGCGTGTATTCGGCGCTGCCGGTCCACACGGCACGCACCGACGAGGACGTCGCCTCTCTGGACGAGGTGCTGCAGCGCTATCCCGACGATCCGCTGTTCAAGGCCGGCGCCGCCAAGGTGGCCATGGACGGGATCGATGCGGATTCGCTCAACAAGCTGGTTCGGCTGCTCGACTCGCGCGGCTGGCAGGTGACGATCGAGGCCGACACGCCGGAGGAGACCGCGATGGCCCGGACCGCCTTCGCCCACGCCGAGCGGTCCAACGGACGCCCTGTGCGCGAGCGCCGGCACCGGCTCGAACACCACCGGCGCCACGTCACGTCGGTCGGCGACAAGGTCGCGCTCGGGAGCGACTGGCCCGAGGGCCCGCTGTCGCCGATGCGCGTGCTGCAGTCAGCGGTGCCGACACTGAGCCTCGAGAAGGCGCTGCAGGCCTACACCGTCAACGGCGCCTACGCCTCGTACGATGAGCAGCGCAAAGGCTTCATCAAGCCGGACATGCTCGCCGACATCGTCGTGCTCTCCGCGGATATCTTCTCGATGCCGCCGGAAAAGCTGTCCACCGTGAAGGTCGCCTACACGATCTTCGACGGCCGTGTGGTGTATCCGGCGAAGACCCGCAAGCTGACGCTGCCGTAACGCCCGACCTTCAGGCCGGACGATCATTTCAACACCACCTCCACGCGATACTTGCCCCCGTCGGCCGGACGCAGCAGGGCGATCCGCGCGGGCTGCCCGGTGCCGATCGTCGCGTCCCGCTTCTGCTTCCAGTCCGGAAGATCCACCAGCGCGTCCACTTCGTAGCCGGTGTCGGGCACGGCCGTCATGCCGGAGGCGTCGATCACGCGCATCGCGCCCGACGTCCGCAGGTCTCCGAGATCCGAGATGTTCGTGACGACCTGCATCTCGCGTTTGCCGGCCACCGTCCGCACGCGCCGGTTACCGGAGATGCCGATATCGGCGACGTAGGGCTCGATGCCGGCGCCATTGATGACCGTCGCGTTGCGGACGAGTGCGTAGAGAAGGCCCGACTCGTTCATGGGCAGCGACTCGTAGCGCCTCGGGTCGGCGTGGTGGACGCCGCCCGTGGCCAGGGCGTCGAGCGCGGAGACGATGGCGATGAAGTTGAGCCGGATCAAGGCCGGGTCCGGTGCCTGGGACGGCCACGGCCCGGTTTCGATGAGCACCACCGGCGTGCCCCAGAGCGTGATGTTGTCGCCGAAGGCGCGGATCTCGAACGAATCGTCATAGCGCCCCAGTTGCCCCGATGCAAAGGGTTCGAGCGCGTCGCGAATGACCGAGCAGAGTCTGGCCGTGAGCTGCCTGCCGGCGTTCACGGTGCGCCTTTCGTCGTAGGCGACCGACAGCAGCGAAATGGACGCCGGTCTGGCCGGCTTACCCACGCCGGTGCCCCAGCTCTGGTTATGGAGGTTGAAGCCGACCGCCGGCTCCAGCCGGTCGCGCAGCGCCTTGAGCGCGCGCCCCTCCGGCGTCTGCAGCCGCAGCGCATCGCGATTGATGTCGATCCCCTGCACGTTGCGGCGCTGGAAGCGCGCGGCGCCGTCCGGATTGACCATCGGCACGAAGTGCAGCGACAGCTGCGTGAGGATGCGGCGCACGGGCGGCTCGTCGCGGTGCTTCGCCAGGTACTCGTAGATATCGAAGAGCGCCGCCGTGGCGGTGGGCTCGTCGCCGTGCATCTGCGACCAGAGCAGGATGGGCATCGGCCCGGAGCCCACGCGCAGGTGGTTGATGGAGCGTCCCTCGACCGACTCGCCGATCTGTTCCATCGAGAACATGTCGGGCGTCGCGGCAACGACGGCCTTCAGGCGCGCGACAACCTCGTCGTGCGTCATCAGCGGCGGTGCCTGTGGCGAGACATGTTCGGCGTCCCACGTGCGGGCGAGCTCGTGCGGGCCGATCGAGGTCGTCGCGGCCGGCCGCTGCATCCCGGTCGTCAGCGGGGCGCAGCCGGAAAGGAGGAGGAGCAGCATCAGCAGGATGAAAGGCATGCGGGGCATTATCGCCGACCTACAATGAGGTGCAATGGATCCCATGCCCAGCATGCCGGAGCTCACCGCGTTCGACGCGGTGACGCAGCTCGTGGCGGCATCCGTGTACCTCACGATCGGCGCGGCGGGACTGGCGCAGGCGCCACGCGACGTACGCACGCGGGTCTTCGGCGCGCTGGGCCTCGCGCACGCGATCGCGTTCTCCATTCCCGCAGCCGGCTGGCTTCTCGGCGTCCAGGATCCGCAGGCGCTCAACCGCGTGCCGCTCGGCATCATGCTCGCGGCGCTCTCGGTCGGCGCGCTGCTGATGTTCCACTTCAGCCAGGTCTTCCCGCGCCGCCGTCCATGGATCCACGCCGCCGGCATCCAGTTGCCGATCGCCTACGCGGTCATGCCGC
>JBBECO010000041.1:0-1211 GCA_040881785.1 Vicinamibacterales bacterium | reverse complement strand
ACGATCTTCGGGATCCTTCTGAGCCAGCTGGCCGGAGGGGTGCTCGGGCTCCTCGTGCTGGGCCCGTTGACGGCCGTGGCGCCGGGCTCCCTGGCGGTGATGCTGGTCGCGGTGACGGTCTGGCTGCTGGGACTCCTCACACCCGTGGCATTTGCAGCAGGGGTCTGGAAGTACCGCGTCCTCGAAATCCCGATCGAGCCGTCAGCGGAAATGCAAGCGGACTAGCGACGGTGTGGCGCTCCGCACGACGATGAAGAGATTGTCGTAGTCGCTGTCGGTCAGCTCAACCTTCTCGGTCACCCCCAGCCCTGCGATGACCGGTCCTACCGTGTTCGAATGACCGACCACCAGCGCGTTGCCCTTCCCTGCCTTCAGCTTCTCGATCAGGGCCGGCATGTCGCGGGCGGGCACGGTCGTGACGGCAATGCCGAGCGCCTTGGCCAGCGGCTCGGCGGTCTGCTGCGTCCTCTTGTATTCCGTCGAGTAGATCGCGGAGATCCCCGCGTCGCTCAACGTGGTCACCAGGGATGTCGCGCGTGCCTTGCCGATCGCCGAGAGGTCAGGATCGCTGGCCATCATCGGTGAGTCGTTCGCCGCAGCATCCGCCCGCTCCGCATGCCGGACCACGAAGACGGCGTTCTGCGCCGACGCGGTGGCGGTGATGGTCAGAACGGCGGCGGCCGCCAGGCACAGTGCACGTTTCATCGTCGTTGTCCTCCTCGCACGGCAATCAGATACAGGATGGCACCGGCCAGCAGCGCACCGGTGCCCGAGATGAGCTGGGTCTGTGTGGCTCCCAGGATGATCGCGGCGGCGATCAGAATCGCCAGCACCGGCACGATGGGACCACCGGGGACGATGAAGGCGGCCCGGTTCACGACGATCCCGCGGCTGACCGTCGGTTCAGGGCCGTTGAATCGCGGCGCGCGGAGCCTCAGCAGCGCCGCGCAGGTCATGACGTAGACGAGCAGACGGCTGATCGCGCTCGCGGCGGCCATCGTCACGAAGCTGCCGGTGACAGCGAGCACCAGGGAGACGCCGGCGGTGACCAGGATCGCGTTGGAGGGCGTGCGGAACCGGGGATGCACGTGTCCGAACCACCGGGGCAGGTCCCCCTGCTCGGCGAGTGCGAACAGGTTGCGCGAGCCCGAGAGCGCCTGGCCCATGTTGTTACCCGACGTCGAGAGCACCGCGCCGGCCGTGATCAGCAG
>JBBECO010000040.1:0-1300 GCA_040881785.1 Vicinamibacterales bacterium | reverse complement strand
CGGTGCGGAGCTACAATGGCTGACATGAGCCGAACCGCCAAGGTCGTCACCTGGAACGGCAAGGACGTTCCGACCGAGCTGCGCGATCTTCCTGCCGGCCGCTACGTGGTCGAACCCGTTGACGACGAGGCGCCCGCCCTGACGCCTGACGAAGAAGCCGGCATCGAGGCTGCGCTCGAGTCGTACCGCCAAGGTCGAGCCGTCGACGCGAAGCGCGCTCGCGAGATCATCGACGCAGCCCTGGGCCGTTGAAGGTCACCTACACCGAAGAGGCGGTCGCCGACATCGTCCAGGCGATCACCTACCTCAACGAACGAAACCCAACTGCGGCCGCGAATCTCGACGCTGAGATCGCGCAGTGCATCGAGCGATTGGCAGACCGGGAATTCGAGGGTCCCGTGTCACGCCTTCGCTCGGGTGCTGTCGTTCGGAGCTGGGGCATGCCGCCGTTTCGGATCTACTATCAACGATATCCTGACGAGTTGCTGATCGTGCGCGTGTACCACCAGGCGCGCCGACCCATGACCCGCTAAGTCCTCGAGCGCCTTCCGATGGGTCTGCAAGGCGACGCCGTTCACCCTCGCAGTGTTCCGTTGGGCCGCGCAATGAAGAGCGGACGATATTGCCGATGGCTATCAACGCCGATGCGCCTCGACGGCGACATCGATGCCGATCACGTTGGACTCAAGGGATGCGCTTGCCTTTCGGGGCCTGTCCCGGAAGTAGAAAGGTCTTGATCAACTCCCCATCGCCACAGACGGTCATGCCGGAAAAGCGCTTGTACCAGTCACCCTCCGGCACCTCGGGCTCGGTATCGAGCCATGTCGCGAGCAACTCGAGCTGCGTCGCCGGGACCTTCCGGCTCCGGATGCGTTCGAGCAGATGCTGGAACAGCGCGGGCGGAAGGTTGTGTCGGCGGACGTGTGGCACGGCCGCTCAGATGCCGTAGAAGCCGCGCGTCAACCGCTCCTTGAGGCGGGCGGCCTCGATGGGATCGGGCGCGGCCGCAAGCGCTTTCGCCAGCAGTCCCAGTTCCTCCGGACTGAGACGGTTGCCCTTCCCTTCGAGCGCGCTCAACTCCGCGGTCTCGAGCGCAACTTCCTCGCCCGTCGGCTTGCGCGCGATCACCCGGCCACCCGTCAAGGCCTGCCGGACGAACCAGTGATACACCGCCAGGGCGTTCTTGATCACGTCGGTCCGCTTCGAATGCGTCAATTCGGCCATCTGGTCAACCAGGGCCAGCTCAGTCGCGCTCAGGACGGGTTGGACTCTCGCCATACTCTCTTCACACTCACTTTGA
>JBBECO010000039.1:5761-7466 GCA_040881785.1 Vicinamibacterales bacterium | reverse complement strand
GGTCTTCATCGTCGAGGCGAGCCGGTGCCGTGTGGCGCCGCTGATCACGATCCGCCCCGGCTCGCACGCGTAGCTCACGAGCCTGGAGCACGTGTTGACGACGTCGCCGAGGACGGTGTATTCGCGCCGCTGGGGTGAGCCGATGTCGCCGACCGTCGCGACGCCCGAATTGAGCGCGATGCGCAGCGTGAGCGGCGGCGTCATGTCGAGGCCGGCGAGCGCGACCCGCATCGCCCGTGCGGCCCGCGCGGCGCGCATCGCGTGGTCTCCCTGGTTGAGCGGCGCGCCGAAGACCGCGAGCACCGCGTCGCCGATGAACTTGTCGAGCGTCCCCTGCTCGGCGAACACCGCGTCGCACAGGACGGCGAAGCACCGGTTCAGCATCTGCGCCACTTCCGGCGGCGTCATCTTCTCCGCGATGCTCGTGAAGCCCACGATGTCGGCGAAGAGGATCGTGACGTCGCGCTCTTCCGCCATGAACGGCGCGTCGGCCGTCCCCTGGTGGCTGAGGATCCGGTCGATGACCGCCGCCGAGTGATACCGCTGCAGCCGCTCGCGCAGCTTGCCCTCTTCGAGCAGGCGCGCCGTGAGCCGTGACTGCTCGATCGCGACCGCCGCATAGGCCGCCAGCGCCTGCAGCACGTCGAGGTCGGCGGGCGTGAAGGGGGCCGAGCGGGGGCTGTCGACGTAGAGCACGCCGATCACCGCCGACTGGTTCCAGAGGGGGACCGACATGAACGACCGGATGTTGCCCGCGTGGACGCTTTCGGCCTGCGCGAATCCCGGGTCCAGCCGCGCGTCGGCTGCCAGCATCGCGAGCCGCTCCTCGATCGTGCGGCGGACGATCGTCCGGCTGATCGTGGTGTCGGCCGGCGCCGGCCCGCTCCGCGAGCGGACCACGTGCGGCACGACGCTGCCGGTCTTCTCGTCCACGAGCAGCAGGTAGAGGCGGTCCGCCGGGACGCTGTCGAGCGCCACCGTGGCGATCCGGTCCAGCATCTCCAGCAGCGGCCGCGACTGCACGAGTTGCCGCGAGATCTCGGTCAGCAGGTGGAGGAGCCGCTCCGAGCTGACCTCCGGCGGCGCCGCGGTGGGCCCCTCGGCTTCGATCGCGCGCATCACCGTGCCGGCCGGCTCGAGCATCGCGTGCTCGTCGCTGAGCACCGCCAGCGCCTCGGCGTCGATCGTCTCCACGTGCAGCGGCAGCCGGCCGAGCACGACCGAGTCGCCGTGCCTGACCTCGACATCGGTCACCAGCTCGCCGTTGACGAACGTGCCGTTGCGCCCCCCGAGATCGAGGACGCGGCACCGGTCGCCGTGCACGCGAAATCGCGCGTGCCGCCGCGAGATGCTCGCATCGTCGATCGGCAGGTCGCAGGCCGGCGCGCGTCCCACGACCGTGTCGCCGGGGGCCAGCGCGTGCCGCCGGGTGACGCCGTCCTGGGTGTAGAGGAGGGTGAACAGTCGCAGATTCCTTTTGTGGCTATTATTATCCCTCCATGAACCCCCCCTCCGAGGGAACCGGCCCGCGACCGTCGGCGGCATCCAGCCCCACGCCGTCCGGCTTCATCAGCCGGTACCAGATCCTCGAGAAGATCGGCGAGGGGGGGATGGGCTCGCTGTTTCTCGCGCGCGACCCCGCCATCGACCGGCTCGTGGCGATCAAGCTGCTGCGCCGCGGCTTCGACACGCCGGAGCTGCGCGA
>JBBECO010000039.1:0-5661 GCA_040881785.1 Vicinamibacterales bacterium | reverse complement strand
CGCGACATCAAGCCCGCCAACCTGCTCGTGGACTCGGACGGCGTGCTGAAGATCCTGGATTTCGGGATCGTCCGGCTCGATGAAGGCGGCGCGACGCAGTCGGGCGTGCTCGTCGGGACGTTGAACTACATGTCTCCCGAGCAGGTGGCCGGCGGCGCGATCGACCGCCGCAGCGACATCTTCTCGGTGGGGCTCGTGGCATACGAGCTGTTGTCGTCGCGGCAGGGGTTCCCCGGCACGCTGCGCGACGGGCTGCTGAACCGGATCATCACCGGCGCGATCGAGCCGCTCGGCAACATCATGCCGTCGCTCGATCCCGAGGTCGCCGCCATCATCGATCGTGCGCTCGAGCCGTCGCCCGAGCAGCGCTATCCCGATCTCTCGCGCATGCGCAACGACCTGATCAAGGTGCGCAAGCGGATCGAGGCGCTGGAAGAAGCCGAGGCGGACCACATCGAGGCCGAAGGCGGCGAGACGATGCTCGTCGTGCGGCCGGGGGTGCCGACGCCGCTGAGCGGGATACCGGCGGATGGATCGACGCCGGGCTGGTCGCCGGGCTCGACGCCCACCACCGGCGCGCGGCCTGGCGTCGAGGCGGCGGAGCGCGCGCTGAATGCGGGGGAGTATCGCGTCGCGCTCACGCTGGCCGGCCGTTCGGCCGCCGCCAATCCTGACGATCAGAGCGCGGCCAATATCATGGCGCGCGCCCAGGCGGCGCTGCTCGATCGCGGTCGTGCGCTCGCGACAGGGTCGGTGCTCCGGCCGGCGTCGTCCGCTGCGGCGGCTGCCGGGGCCACGCCGCCGCCACCGGCCGTCGCGCCGGCGCCGGCGCAGCCGCAGCGCAGCCAGATGCCGTTGTATGTCGGCGCGGCCGCGGTTCTCATCCTGGCGGTCGCGATGACCGCGTGGATCATGCAGCGACCGGGCCCCGAGGGTGGGATCCCCGTGCCGCCCGGTCCCGCGGTCGAGGCACAGGGGCCACCCCCCGTGACCGCGCCCGCGACCTCCGCACCCGCGACCTCCGGCTCCGCGCCCGCGGCCTCCGTTCCCTCTACCGATCCACCGAGTACCGATCTACCGAGTACCGAACGCGCGGCCAGCGGCGCGGCGGGTGAGAATCGTAGGCCCGACCTTCAGGTCGGGCGCGAGCGTCCGTCCCCGCCGGCTGCCGTCCCGCCGTCGTCGGCCAAGCCACCGCGGTTGCTCGTCGTGGGGAAGGACGTTCAGGCGCCGCGCAGGATCCGGTACGTCGAGCCGGTGTATCCCGAATCCGCCGGCGGCGCCGAGGGGCAGGTCGGGATCGAGTTGACCATCGGCCGTGACGGGCGCGTGGCCGATGCGCGCGTCACGAAGTCCATCGCGGGCCTCGATCGGGCGGCGCTCGCGGCCGCTCGGCAGTGGGAGTTCGTGCCGTCTGTCGTGCGTGGCGCGGCCGTCCCGGTGATTTATCCGGTGAGCGTGGCCGTCAGTGCGCCGCCAGCGGCGAAGCCCGCGCCTGCGAAGCCGGCAGCAACAGAGGTGAAGCCGCCGCCTGCGGAAGTGAAGCCGCCCCCGCCGCCGCCGTCCGCTCCGGCGCCGGCCGTGTCCGCGCCCGCGGCGTCTGCGAAGCCGGCGGAGCCACCGCCTGTCGATCTGCGTGCGGAGGAAGCCGCCGTCCGCGGCGTGCTGAAGCAGTACGAGTCCGCCTGGGAATCGCGCGATGCCGATGCCGTCGCGCGCGTGCAGCGGCTGTCGCCCGATGCCCTCAAGCGCGTACGGGACAATCTCGAATCGGTTGAGGAATACTCATTGACGCTCACCGTCCAGAGCCTCGTCGTCGATCCCGACGGCCGCCGCGCGCGGGCCGTGGCGTCGATCGCCCGCAGCTTCAGGCAGAGCCGCCGGAGCACCGTGAGGTTCCCCACCGCCACGAGCACGTTCACGCTCGAGAAGCGCGACGGCCGCTGGGTGATTACTGCGATTCAATAGTGATCGGTGTCCCGAGCCCCGAGTCCCGAGCCCCGAGCCCCGAGCTCCGATCTCATCCATTAAATAGGTCGTGTGGTAAAACCCCCCGCCAATCCGTCAAAATGTCAACATCTAGCGCCGTGCCCCAAAATCAGACACAATATGTGGTGGATTCGCGCTTGACAACCATGTAACGCAGGCGCATATTGGCTCTCCGCAACGGGTTCTACCGGGCAGCTTTCCCAGCCTCCTGGCGTTGCGACAAACTACAGAATTGACATTGTCTTTGGGTCCCTGCCTGGGGCGGGCGGGGGACTCACGTCCGGAGGGGTGAGATGCAGAATGGCGCTGCTGCCAACGTGGGTTCGACCGGCAGGTCGAGCGAAACGGAAACGACCAGCCCGCACACGTCGGTACGTCCGGTTGCGCCTGTCGGCGCGCCCGGCCTCGAATACAACCGCTTCTTTACGAAGGAAGGGATCGATCCGTTCGACGAGATCGAATGGGACGTCCGGTCCGCCGTCATCGGCAACGAGAAGGGGTCCGTTGTTTTCGAACAGCGCGACGTCGAGATCCCGCGATTCTGGTCGCAGCAGGCCACGAACATCGTCGTCTCCAAGTATTTCCGCGGCACCATCGGCGCGCCGGAGCGTGAGCGCTCGGTCAAGCAGCTGATCGGCCGCGTCGTCGACACCATCACCGGGTGGGCGGCCAAGCAGCAGTACTTCGCGAGCGAAGACGATCTGCAGGCGTTCTCGGACGACCTCAAGCACCTGCTCGTCTATCAGAAGGCGGCGTTCAACAGTCCCGTGTGGTTCAACGTCGGCTTCGAGAAGCATCCGCAGTGTTCGGCGTGCTTCATCAATGCCGTGCAGGACACGATGGATTCGATCCTCGGTCTCGCGAAGACCGAGGGGATGCTGTTCAAGTACGGGTCCGGCACCGGGTCGAATCTGTCGAACATCCGGTCCTCGCAGGAGCTCCTGGCCGGCGGCGGCACGGCGTCCGGTCCCGTCTCGTTCATGAAGGGCTTCGACGCGTTCGCGGGGGTCATCAAGTCGGGCGGCAAGACGCGCCGCGCGGCGAAGATGGTCATCCTCAACGCCGACCACCCCGACATCGTCGAGTTCATCAACTGCAAGGTCGAGGAAGAGAAGAAGGCCTGGGCGCTGATCGACGCCGGCTACGACGGCTCGTTCACCGGGCCGGCGTATGCGTCGGTGTTCTTCCAGAACTCGAACAACAGCGTCCGCGTGACCGACGAGTTCATGCGTGCGGTGCTGGACGACGGCGAGTGGACGACGCGTGCGGTGCGTGACGGGCAGCCGGCGGCGACCTACAAGGCGCGGGACCTGATGCGGCAGATCGCGGAAGCGACGCACATCTGCGGCGATCCCGGCATGCAGTTCGACACGACCGTCAACGACTGGCACACCTGCTCGAACACGGCGCGGATCAACGCGAGCAATCCGTGCTCCGAGTACATGTTCCTGGACGACTCGGCGTGCAACCTGTCGTCGATCAACCTCATGAAGTTTGTTCGGGAGGAAGACGCGGAGTTCGATGTCGTCTCCTTCGAGGCGGCGTGCCGCACCATGATCACCGCGATGGAGATCCTGGTGGACAACTCCAGCTATCCGACGCCGGCGATTGCGAAGAACAGCCACGAGTATCGTCCGCTCGGTCTCGGCTACGCGAACCTGGGCGCGCTGCTCATGTCGCGCGGCCTGCCGTACGACGGTGATTCGGGGCGCGGTTATGCGGCGGCCATCACGGCGCTGATGCACGGGGCGGCCAACGCGCAGTCGGCGAAGGTCGCGCGCGACCATGGCGGTCCGTTCGCGGGTTACGAGAAGAACCGCGAGCCGATGCTGCGGGTCATGAAGAAGCACCGCGCGGCGCTGAAGGACATCGAGAAGACGCACGTTCCGAAGGACCTGCTCGAGGCGGCGAAGCGCGTGTGGGACGAAGTGCTCGAGATGGGGGAGGAGCACGGCTTCCGCAATGCGCAGGCGACCGTGCTCGCGCCGACCGGGACCATCGGCTTCATGATGGACTGCGACACGACGGGTGTGGAGCCCGACATCGCGCTCGTGAAGTACAAGAAGCTCGTCGGCGGCGGGTTGATGAAGATCGTGAACCAGACCGTGCCGATGGCGTTGAACAAGCTCGGATACAACGCGCAGCAGGTCAAGGAGGTCATCGAGTACATCGATGAGAACGAGACCATCGAGGGGGCGCCGCACGTCAAGGACGAGCATCTGCCCGTGTTCGACTGTGCGTTCAAGCCGGCGCGCGGCGTGCGCAGCATCCACTACATGGGGCACGTCCGCATGATGGGGGCGACGCAGCCGTTCTTGTCCGGGGCGATCAGTAAGACCGTGAATGTCCCGAAGGAAGCCACGGTAGAGGACATCGAGCAGGCCTACATCGACTCCTGGCGCATCGGCGCCAAGGCCGTGTCGATCTACCGTGACGGCTCCAAGCGCACGCAGCCGTTGAACACCGCAAAGGACAGTGTAGGCCGGGGGTTTACCCCCGGCGCCGGTGGCTCAACGCCCGGCGTTTCAACCGGCCCGATCCGCCGCAAGCTCCCTGACGAGCGCCACGCCCTTACGCACAAGTTCGACATCGGCGGCCACGAGGGCTACATCACCGTCGGGCTCTTCGAGGACGGCACGCCCGGCGAGCTGTTCCTGGTGATGGCGAAGGAAGGATCAACGATCAGCGGCTTCGCCGACGCGTTCGCGCAGGCCATCAGCTACGCGCTCCAGTACGGCGTGCCGCTGCAGGACCTGGTGGACAAGTTCAGCCACGTCCGCTTCGAGCCGTCGGGGATGACGAAGAACCCCGACGTCCGCTTCGCGAAGTCGATCGTGGACTACATCTTCCGGTGGATGGCGACGAAGTTCCTGTCGGCCGACGCGCAGTTCCGCGCCGGCGTCAACGTCGCCGAGCCCCTGGTGACGACGCCGGAGCAGTTGCCGCTGGACGTGGCCTCGGCCGCCGGCGCGTCAGCGACCGGCGCGATCACCTCGCCGCGCACGTCGTCCTTCGCGGCGATGCAGAACCAGGAGGACGCGCCGCCGTGCTCCACGTGCGGAAGCATCATGGTGCGTTCGGGATCGTGCTACAAATGCGCGAATTGTGGCAATACCAGCGGTTGTGCGTAGAGTGCCTGCCCCGAGCGAGCGAAGCGAGTCGAGGGGCGCGAACTGCGGGAATACGAGCGGGCTGGCGCGCGTGGCGTACTAAGGCTCACCTATGCCGGTGAGCTGCAAGCGATGTTAGACTGTGCCGAAACACACCGGGCCGGCGTAAGCCGGCCCGGTGTCCGTACGCGTGGTGAGAATCCTCGTTAATTACCGGGCGCGATGCTAAACGATAACGACAAGAAGTATCTATTCCGGGCGCTCGATCAAAACCGGTGCGTCCTGTTTGTAGGCGCGGGATTCTCAATAGAGGCTACGAACTCGCTTGGAAAGCAACTGCCAGGCGGTGACGATTTAGCCGCGCAAATTTGGCAATGGCTCTGGCCTACCGAACCCTACGACGGAAGCCCTTTGGGAGAGGTCTTCGACGCAGCACTGCGGTCGGGGAGGCCGATGGCATCTTTCACAGCAATGCTCGGAGAGCGTTTGCTCGTGAAGGAATGTCCCGAGTATTCGTTTAGCGGGTGCGCGCGTGTGATCGCGCACGATCCAAAAAATTGGA
>JBBECO010000038.1:0-7487 GCA_040881785.1 Vicinamibacterales bacterium | reverse complement strand
TCATCACCACCAGTGAGTCGCCGAGCACCAGGCGGTTCACCCACTTGTCGGGATACTCGTAGGCGTGCAGCGTCTGATCGACGATGGAGCGCTGGGGGTCGCCGAAGAGGTCGAACAGGTCGGCCTGCTTGTCGCTCTTGTGGCCTATGAGCGTCTGGACGATCTTCTGTGTGGAGAGCCGCTCGTGCACGAAGAGCGGCAGCGTCGGCACGTCAAACGACAGCCGCTCCGCCTTGCCGGCCCAGTTCAGGAAGGGCTTGCCGAGGCGCTTGAGCGCGTCAACGGCTTCCTGTAGCGACGAGACTTGCAGGACCGTCTGACCGCCGGCGTCCTTGAACTCCTCAGGCCGGGCGAAGGCGTGTGGCGCGGGTAGGGCCGCCGCCCGCTCGATCACGCCGATCAGCCACTCGCCGACCGCACGTCCGTTGGCACCGTCCCACTCGAGAGCGGGGGAGAGGGAGGAGTCATAGCGATACGTCCGAGGCGCCTTCTTCTTCCGGAAGTTCGCCTGCGTCCCGATCTCGGGCCGCATCGGTACCGTCTCTGACGGATGGACGTAGCTGCCGGCAACTTTCCCGGCAGTCTTCTTCGCCTTCGGCTTGGGCATCGAAGGCTGGATTCTAACAGAGGGGGCGCCCGTCGCTGCCGGGGCCCTGGTCAGCCGCGCTGACTGATGAGCGATTCCAGGAACTGGCGATCGATCTGGTCCTGTGGACGGTAGGTATTCTTCATCCGTATGAGCGCCGCGGGACTTGCCACGGGGACCGTGACCGGTCCGAAGTCCACCTGCTCGGCGTCCGCGGCCGCGTCTGCGTATGACACGCCGCACGCCAGGCCCATCAGGTCCACGACAATCTCATCGACGACTCGCACGACGACGTGATCTCTGATGTCGGTGTCTGTGACGCTGGCGACCGCATTATCCGCAAGCACCGACAGTCCCCGCCGGATCCGCGCGATATTGTCCGGCGTATCGTCAACCAGCAGGTCGAGGTCTTTCGTGAACCGGGTGGCCCCGTGCGCGATCACCGCGAAGCCGCCGATGAGCACATAGCGTGCGCCGGCCTCGTTCAGCGCCTGGCAGACGCGGCTGACGTCCTCGGGCTCCGGCGCCCGTGCGTACGCTGAATCATCTGTTTCATCCACGCGTCGGCCTCATCGAAGCTGGCGAACCGGTAGACGCCTCGGGGCACGAGTGCCGCGGTGCCTCTCAGGAACGCTGCCGTCCGCGCCAACGATCCCTGATCGGCCAGCGCGCGCCCGCCCGTGCGGCGGGAACCTACGATCCGCATGCTGGATTATCGCACGGCACGGCTGACCCGCCTCGGTGTTCGGGAGTTCCGCGACAGACGCCGCTACTCCACGTAGATCGGCGTGACGCGATCGCCCACGATCTCGAGCGCCGAGGCGCGGCCGCCGGGGTAGGACGTGCCGCCGAGCAGGCCGGTGTCGATGAGATAGACGCTGCCGTTGAAGCGGACGCGGATCCCGTCGCGCTGGACGCTGTGGCCGGTTACGAGTCGCTTCACCTTGTAGCGGCGGAGAAGCGCCTGCACCTTCTCGGCCCCCTCGGCGTCGGTCCAGGTGTGATAGCCGCGGAACCAGAACAGGCCGTCCGGATGGAACAGATGCGTGGTGCCGACATTGGCCAGCGGCAGGTTGGCCGCCGCGGCCGCCCCGACCACCTCCTCGATCGGGGCCAGCGGCCGCACGAGCTCCTCGCGCTCGAGAGCGGCGACCGCGCGATCCCAGCCGTCGATCTGCTGGCGGATATGGTCGTTCAGGGCGTCGATCGAGTCGGTGGTGATGTCGGGATTGATGCCCGCATGCATGAACAGGCTGTCGTCGATCTTGATGATCGCCGGATGCGACCGGAGCCACTTGCCGTAGCGCCCCTTCGGACCCATGGCTTCCCGGAAGGCCGGCTCGCCGCCGAACGACGCGAAGATCTCCGGCGTGACGTCGCGCGTCTCGCCGAGCATGTTCATGACTTCGTGATTGCCGAGCGCCATCCGCACGCGGCCGCCGGCCTTCGACGCCTGCCGCTCGAGCGCCATGAGCAGATCGAGCGACGCGCGCACGCCCGCGCCGCGGTCGGTGACGTCGCCGGTCTGGACGAGCACGGCCTTGCCGCCGCTCCACTGGCGCCTGGCGTCGATGAGTCCCGTGCGCTGGAGGATGGCTGTGAAGGCGGCGTCGCCGCCGTGGACGTCGCCGATGGCGACGATCCGGACGGGCGCGAAGGCGGCCCCGGGAGCAAATGAGGAGAGGGCGAGCCCCGCGGCAAGCGCGAGGGTGAGCAACAGTCGCGGCACTATTTGATATAGATCAGGGACTCAGGTCCCGTCTTGAGGAGGTTGTCGATCACCTCCTGCATCTTGTCACGGCGGCCGAGCAGCGCGCGGATCTCACCTCGTCCGACCCACTTGCCGATGACGGTCGTCAGCGTCGGCTCATCGAGCGTCCGCATGCGGTCCCACAAGGCCTTGTCGATGCGCCCCATCGGAAACGGCAGCCGCTTGTGACTGACGAACGCCCGCGAATGGTCGATCAGGAACAGGTGCCACTCGTCGTCGATCAGCAGGTTGCCGGCATTGCGGTCGATGTTCCCGATCAGGTTGTCGAACATCTTCATGCGCACGGCCTGCACGTCCCAGTGGGGCGGCGTCGGCTCCTTTTCGGCCGTCTTCCAGGTCCGGACCGACGACAGCCAGAGGATGGCCGCGGCCGTCTCACCACGCCACTTTTTCTCGACGACCGGCGGGACCATGTTGAGTCCCAGGAACTTGTCGAGCTCGTAGGCGGCGATCTCGGATTTGTAACTTTCCCAGTAGCCGTTGGTCCGTCCGGGGGGGAGCACCTTCCAGGCGATGCTGGCCGCCAGGCCGTCCCCTTTGAGGTAGCCCCGCTTCGGTCTGGTGACACCGACCGGCACGTCCTCGAACCGCTCGATAGGCGCCGTGCGAAGGAATTCCTCGAACTCGGCATTGCGGCCGTCCCACGTGCGCGAGCAGAGGTGAGTCGAGGGCTGGGCCGCGACTGCGGCCGGTGCCGGAGGTCCCTGCGCGGCGATGCGCAGCCCGCCAAAGACGAGTCCCAGTGCGACGGCAGCAGCCGAGAGCAGGGCGAGGCGACGTCTCACGAAACCTCCAATGATCCGGCCTGTTCGGGCGGAGTATACGCCCGAACGCCGGCGGAGGCTATTTCTTCGGCGGCAGCGGCGAACCGCAGGCGAGCATCGACTGTCCGTAGTACGGGTTCTCGATCTTGTCCCCCCGCTGCGCCCAGGGCTTCTGCACCATCGAGCAGACGTACGCGGTCACCCCGGGGATGGACTCGGCCTGGAACTTCGGCACGAGGATCGTCGAGAGCTCGCCGAAATGCGTCCTCGCGTCCTCGATCGTCGTCGCGGCCACGAGCGCGTCGGCGTGCGTCTTCGCCTCAGCCCCGCCCGCCGCTTCGGCGATCGCTGCCAGCGGCTTCGCGTGGGGTGCGACGTCAGCCAGCTTGTCGGCCGACAGGGCCACGCGCACGCCTTCGTAGTGCTCGAACGCCTGCACGACGGGTTTCCCCTGCGCGGCATGGGCCCCGTGGTCCTGCGCGGCGGCGAAGGTTGCGAATGCGGCAAACACAATTGCCGCGGCTGTCATGGTCAGTGCTTTCATCTGCCCGTCTCCCTGGTCTTTACCATTTCCCATTTCCATGGGGCCGCCATCGACGTCGGCCCGCCCCTAGAACCAGGTGCGCAGGCCGAACGCCAGCCGTGCGCCTCCCACGTCCTCACCCTCGGCCCGCGCGAGATCGGCCGTCCCGAACAGCTTCCGATCCCAGGTGAGACCGACATACGGCGCCAGCTCGCGCCGGATCTCATAGCGCAGCCGAAGCCCCGTCTCGAGCGAGCTGAGACCGGCGCCGATGCCGCGCTGAGGATCCCGCTTGCCGTACAGTGCGAGCCCGACGACCGGCTGCAGAATGAGGCGGTTGGTGAGCAGGAGATCGTACTCGACTTCGAACTGCGCACGGGTCCGTCCGCCGGCTCCGATGTAGCCCGTCGCTTCGACCTCGAACCAGTACGGCGCCAGGCCCTGGACCCCGACCGCGGCCCACGTCTGCGGGTCGCCCGGACGGACGTCCTGCCTGACGCCGGCGACCACATCCCACCAGCGCGAGACGCTGTGGCCCCACAGCGCCTCGGCGGAGGCGTGCTCCACCCGACCGTCCTCCGAATCCGCGTCGACCCGCAGCCAGACCCGGTTGATGTCGCCGCCGATCCACGTCGTGTTCTCGAGCGTCGCGCCGCCAGATCCGGTGCCCTGCCACTCGACCCGATCGAACAGCACGAAGTAATTGAACGTCCGATCATGGACCGTGTGCCCCTCGACATCGGCCGGGAACGCAGCCTTCCGGTCCGCTTCCGTAATTGGCGGAATCGGTTCCTTTGGCGGCTGCTGCGCCAGGACGGCGGCGGGGAGGGCGAGCAGCGCAGTGGCCACGACCGCGCGAGCGAACCGCAGCTTCATTCCTCGACCCTCACTTCCCGGAACATCCCTGACTCCATGTGATAGAGCAGGTGGCAGTGAAACGCCCATCGCCCGAGCGCATCGGCGCGCACGCGATAGCTCCGCTTCGTCCCCGGCGGCATGTCGATCGTGTGCTTGCGGACGATGAACTCTCCGGCATCGTTCTCGAGGTCGCTCCACATCCCGTGGAGGTGAATCGGGTGCGACATCATCGTGTCGTTCACGAGCACGATGCGGAGCCGTTCGCCGTACTTCAAGCGGACCGGTTCGGCATCGGAGAACTTGACCCCATCGAACGACCAGGCAAATTTCTCCATGTGGCCGGTGAGATGCAGCTCGATCGTCCGCGACGGCTCGCGGCCGTCCGGGTCGTCGAAGACGCTGCGCAGGTCCGCGTAGGTGAGCACACGCCGTCCGTTGCCGCGGAGTCCCACGCCCGGATCGTCGAGCCGCGGCAGAGGGGTCATCGCCTGCATGTCGACCAGCGGGTTTCCCTTCTCGGTCTCGGGATGTGCCTGCATCGGCCCGCTCATGGACGGCATGTCGTGCCCGGCGTGCGGATCGGCCGGCTTGGCGGGCGGCTGCGCCGGCGGCAGTGGCGGCACAGGCTCCGGTTTCGCCGGCGGTTGCGTCGGCATGTCATGTCCGGCGTGCGGATCGACCGCCGCGGCGGCCCCGCCCATCGCCGACATGTCGTGCCCCGCCATGTCGCCATGGCCCATGTCGGCCATCGTCAGCAACTGGGGCTCGTCGAGGGCCGGCACCTCCGCGCGCAGCCCCTCGCGAACGGCCAGCGTTCCGGCCGCATACCCGGTGCGGTCCAGCGACTGCGCGAAGATCGTGAACGCCTCGCCGCCCGAGGGCTCGACGATGACGTCGTAGGTTTCCGCGGTGGCGATGCGGAACTCGTCCACGTCGACCGGGCGGACGTACTGACCGTCGGCGGCG
Organism: Vicinamibacterales bacterium; assembly: GCA_040881785.1. Classification (GTDB taxonomy): domain Bacteria; phylum Acidobacteriota; class Vicinamibacteria; order Vicinamibacterales; family 2-12-FULL-66-21; genus JACDCA01. The sequence continues at coordinate 2,019 of JBBECO010000038.1, read as the reverse complement.
ATGACCGTCAGCTTCAATCCCGGGATCCGTATGTCGAAGTACGACTGCGCCGAGCCGTTGATGAATCGGAGGCGCACGCGTTCGCCGGGCTTGAACAGGCCCGTCCAGTTGCCGGACGGCGTCGTGCCGTTCATCAGGTACGTGTAGGTGTGGCCGGTGACGTCGGAGAGGTCCGTGGGGTTCATGCGCATCTCTCCCCACATGCGGCGATCGGCCAGCGTCTGCGACAGACCGTCCGTCTTGACGTCCCTGAAGAAATCTCCCACGGTGCGCTTGTTGAAGTTGTAGTAATCGGACTGCTTCTTCAGCTTCGCGAACACGCGTCGCGGATCCTCGTCGGTCCAGTCCGACAACAGGATCACGTGTTCGCGGTCGTACTGGACGGGGGAGGGCTCCGCCGGATCGATCACGAGCGCGCCATAGACGCCGCGCTGCTCGTCGAACCCGGAGTGGCTGTGGTACCAGTACGTGCCGTTCTGGCGGACGATGAACTGGTAGGTGTACGTCTCGCCCGGACGGATGCCGTGGAAGCTGAGGCCCGGCACGCCGTCCATGTTGGCCGGCAGCAGGATGCCATGCCAGTGGATCGAGGCATCCTCCAGGAGGGTGTTCGCCACACGCAGCGTGACCGTGTCCCCTTCCCGCCAGCGCAGAATCGGCGCCGGGATCGAGCCATTCACGGTGTAACCGATCCGCGGGGCGCCGGTGAAGTTCACGGCCGTCTCGCCGATGCGGAGATCGAACGTACTGCCCGACAGCTCGCCGGTCGGCTGGCGGGTGCCGCCCTGTGCGAGAAGGGTCGACGGACGCCAGAGCCCGAGCGACGCCACGGCGCCTCCCGCCGCGATCCCTTTGACGAAGGTTCGCCGGGTGGGTGCCGTCCTCGACTGGTCTCCGGTCCTGATGTGCTGATCCTGCATGCGTCCCTTTGACGTGCTGATGAATACATGACGCACCGGCCGCGGGCGCATTACATGCGGCGTCGGTACGGCTCGGATGGGCGGGCGGATCAGATGCGAAGGGGAGGGGACAGGTTCGGCGGACTGCCGTGAACCTCGATGCGAAGGTTCGAACCCCGGATGCCGCCGCCTTCGTCTGCGGCGGAGGAGACCGTCTGCAGCGTCGACGCGTCCAGGAACGCCACCCGATTCGATGCGCGCTCCGAGGGGGAGATGATGTTGGCGTGTTCGCCGCAGAAGCCCGGCACGGCCGCCAGTGTCAGACCAGCGACGGGCTGAACAGGGTTGGTCTCGCAGTGGCCTGTCGGACTTGCATCACTGGTGGGATGGGTCAGGGCGGTGGAACAGGGAAGCGCGCACAGGACGCCTTCGCTCGCGATGGCGAGGAAGGCGATCAGCAGCACTGTGCTTGCGCGCCGCAGCATCTGTGGACCCACACAAGGAGTATACCCTCGGGACCACGGTCGCCAGCCCATCCGGATCGCGGGGCACTTGTGGTGAAATGACGCATGACACGACGACTGCTGAAGATCCTGGTCGGGCTCCTCGTCATCGTGGGGCTGGTGACCATCGCCGGCGCCATCTGGTTCGCCTCAGGTGGAATCAGCGCGCGCGCCGAGCCGAGCCGTTTCGAAGCGGGGCTCGCGCGCACCCTGCGTTCGGCGGCGATTCCCCGAGACGCGAAGGGTCGCACCAATCCCATGGCGGCGACCGACGAGAACCTCGGGGAGGGGCTTGCGCACTTCGCGGATCACTGCGCTGTCTGTCATGGCAATGACGGCAGCGGCGACACGACCTTCGGGCGCGGGCTGTACCCGAGGCCGCCCGACCTGCGACGGGCGCCGACGCAGGATCTCTCCGACGGGGAGCTGTTCTACATCATCGAACATGGCGTCAGGCTGACGGGGATGCCGGCCTTCGGCGATGGGAGCGGGGGAAGCGCCGAGGGGAGCTGGGGGCTGGTGCACTTCGTCCGGCGGCTGCCGACGCTCACACCCGAAGAGCTCGAGCGGATGGAGATGCTCAATCCGAAATCACCGGAACACTGGCGGCAGATGGA
>JBBECO010000037.1:3088-43849 GCA_040881785.1 Vicinamibacterales bacterium | reverse complement strand
GACAATCAGCGCGCCTTCGTGGCCAGCGCCTGCAAGATCTCCTGGAACTCGCGCCTCGAGCGCAGCGGCTCGAGGAGCGGCTCGACCGGGATCGTCCAGCCGGTAAACGGCAGGTCGGCCCGCTCGAGCAGCATCCTGAGGCACTCGAGCGCCTCGTCGTGCTTGCCGGTGGCCGTGTTGAGGAAGGCCTGCGCGATCGTGGCCTCGCCGCCGCGACCCCCCTTCCGGAGCGCCGTGATGGCGGCCGCGCACCGCGCGAAGGCCCCATCGGCCGCCTTGCGCTTGCCGGCCGCCGCCAGCGCGGCGCCCAGACCGGCGAGCGAGCGGGCATGCTCCGGAAACAGCTCGAGCGCCCGGGTGAACAACGGCACCGCGCCGTCCGGATCGCCGGCGCGCATCTTCGCGAACCCGCCCCCGTCGCAGGCATTCATCACGAACTCGGGTCCGTACAGCTGGCCGGTGCCGCAACTTCGCTCCTGCTCGAACTCCGCCTCCGCCTCCGCGACGTCTCCTTGCGCCATGCGCACGAGACCGAGCAGCCAGTGCAGTCCGCGTGCGGGATAGCGCTGCTTGAGGTGAGCCTGACGGTCCTGCACGATCGTGGCTTCCCGCAGCACCGACTCGGCGCGATCCAGCGCGCCGCGCGCGATGTGGATCATCGCGACCTCGAAGTGCGCGAACGGGAAGTCGGGATAGAGGTCCATCACGCGCGAGAGCGCGCGCAGGCGATCGTCGCCCCACGCGGCGTGCCCCGCGCGGAAGTGATGCCCCCAGTAGCCGGGTTCGAGCACCACCGCCCGCCGCGCCGACACGAGCGCCTCGCTGGCGCGGCCGGCACTGACCAGCAGAAACGAGAGCGTCGCGTGCGCCTCGGCGAGGTCCGGCTCCAGCTCGATGGCGCGACGCACGTGGTCGATCGCCTTCGCGAGGAGCGCCGCCTCCGGCTGGTTCCTCGCGCGCGACATCTCGTACTGCCAGAAGTGCGCGTTGCCGAGCCCCACGTGCGCGGCGGCATATCGGCTGTCGAGCGCGGTCGCCCGCTCGAAATCGCCGATCGCCTGCGCGACCTGGCCGGCTTCGAGCGTTTCGAGGAGCACGCGCCCTTCCGTGAACGCCTGGTACGCCTCGAGGCTGCTGGTCTCGCGGAGCGGACGCCGTGGCGCGGCGTCGCTGCGGCTGCCGATGGCGGCAGAGAGCTGCGCGACGATCCGGTCCTGCAGATCGAAGACGTCCGCGAGCAGGCCGTCGGCCTTGCTGTCGGCCAGCGCCTCGCCGCTGGCGGCGTCGACCGCCCGGGCCGTGATCCGCAGACGATCCCCAGACCGCTGAAAGCTGCCGACCACCGCAAGATCGAGCTGCAGCTCGCGGCGCAGCGCCGCCAGGTCGTTGCCCGCGCGCTTGACCGCCTCGACGATCCGCGTGCGATCCAGGATCCGCACCTGCAGCGCCGCCCGCAGGTCGTTGGTGACCGTTTCGGCAATCCCCGAGGAGAGCCAGTCGAGCGACGCGTCCCTGGTGACGTTGGAAAAATCGAGCACGCCGACCGACGGCAGGCGGCTGGCCGGGGAGGCGCCGGTCTCGCGCGCCGAACCCGATCCCGCTTCGCGTTCGACGGGCGCAATGAACCGGTAGCCGCGCCGGGCGACGGTCTGCACGTACGTCGGTTTCGACGGATCGTCTCCGAGGGCCTGCCGCAGCTCTGAGACCGCCTGCGTCAGCGCGTTGTCGGTGACGGCGACGTCGGGCCACAGCGCGGTGAACAGCTCCTCCTTCGAGACGAGGACCGACGGCCGCGCGACGAGATAGAGCAGGAGGTCGATGATCTTCGGCGAGACCTGGAGGGGGGTGCCCTCGCGAACCAGCCGATACGCGCCGGATTCGACGGTAAATGGTCCGAACCGGTAATCGCCGGACGAGGGGCCCTGCATGGCTGTCCGGAATTGTATCGCTACCTGCAGGTCACGCCGGTGTGCTCGAACGAGCTGACCTTCAGCACGGGGAGCGGCGGGGGGGGCTCCGGCGACATGCCGCGGCCGATGCCGATCGAGACGCGTGAGTTGCCGATCCTGCTGCCCGGCTTCGGCAGGTCCGTCCCGAGCGTGCCGTGCAGCACATCGGCGTGGCCGGAATGCTCCATGCGGATTTCCTGCAGGACCTTCTTGTCGCCGGTCAGCCGGAAGGTGACGAACTCGTAGTACCGCGATTCCTTGTCGTCCTTGTCGCGGGAGACGACCTCGGTGCTGTCGAGCGACCCGCCCGACAGGCACCCGCGGACTTCTACCTTGTCGCCACGCTTCGGCGGTTTGGCGTCCCCTCCGCCCTTCTCCTGGCTGACGCCCGGACCGATCAGCGCGAGCACGAGCAGCGCGATGAGCATGAGGACAGTGTGGCACAATCGCCGCAGTCACAGAAGGCCCCAAAAACAGGACGACATGGCTGACACCGCCCGGTTCGACGCGCTGATCGAGGAGCTCCGGGCCATCCCGGGTGCGAATCTCTCCACCTCGACGGCCGTTCGCGATCATCACAGCCGCGGCGAGTCCTACCATCCCTCGACTCTCCCGCATGCGGTCGTGTTCCCCGACACCACCGAAGACGTCCAGGCCATCGTCCGGACGTGCGCGACGCATCGGTCTCCGATCGTCCCGTTCGGCGCAGGGTCGTCGCTCGAAGGGCACGTGAACCCGATCCACGGCGGGGTCTCGATCGACATGACGAGGATGAACCGCGTGTTGCGCGTGAGCGCCGACGATCTCGACGCGACCGTGCAGGCCGGGGTTACACGCAAGCAGTTCGAAAAGCACCTGCGGCCGACGGGGCTGATCTTCCACCTGGATCCCGGCGCCGACGCAACGCTCGGCGGCATGGCGGCGACGCGCGCGTCAGGCACCACCGCCGTCCGCTACGGGACGATGAGGGATGCGGTGCTGGGCCTCACGGTGGTGCTGGCCGATGGGCGCGTCGTCAGGACCGGCGGCCGCGCCAGGAAATCTTCGTCGGGATACGACCTGACGAAGCTGTTCGTCGGCTCCGAGGGAACGCTCGGTGTCATCACCGAGCTGACGCTTCGTCTGCATGGCCGTCCTGAAGCGCTGGCCGCGGCGACGTGCCACTTCGAGACCATCGACAGCGCGGTGCGCACGGCCATCACGACGATCCAGCTCGGGATCCCCGTGGCGCGGATCGAGCTGCTCGACGAGGTGCAGGTCGGCGCCGTGAATCGTTTCTCGAAGCTGTCGTATCCCGTCTTTCCGACGCTCTTCTTCGAGTTCCATGGACTGAGCGAGCGCGACGTGACCGAGCAGGCGGACGCAGTCGGCGAGATCGCGGCCGAGAACGGCGGCGTCGCGTTTGCGCGCGCCGTCACGCCTGAAGCGCGGGCGCTGTTGTGGCAGGCGCGCCACGAGGCCTACTACGCGGCGCTCGCCATGCGCCCCGGCTGCCGCGGGTGGACCACCGATGCCTGCGTCCCTATCTCCCGCCTCGCCGAATGCATCGTGGACACCAAGGCCGACATCGCCGCGTCGCACCTCGAGGCAGCGCTGGTCGGCCATGTCGGCGACGGCAACTTCCACATGATCTTTCCGGTGAACCCTGACGATCCCGCGGACCTCGAAGAGGCCGCGCGGCTGTCGGACCGCCTGGTGGAGCGCGCGCTATCGATGGGCGGCACCTGTTCGGGCGAGCACGGCGTCGGCCTCGGCAAGATGAAGTTCCTCGCGCGCGAGCACGGCGAGGGGTTGGAGGTCATGCGCGCGATCAAACAGACGCTCGATCCGCTCGGGATCATGAATCCGGGGAAGATGCTCTAACGCCGTTGTTCGGTACTCGGTCGTCGGTGGTCGGTGGGCGGGCTGCCACAGCTGGGCGCTCGATTTCATGCCTGGTGGCTTCCGCCTTCAGGCGGAAGGAAACGCGTGGCGTGTAGCGCAGCCTTTCAGGGCTGCCTTGGATGTCCGGCTCGTAGGCCCGACCTTCAGGTCGGGCCTACGAGTGCGGACGCGCCGAATCCACGTCAGCCCCGCGGCGCCTCGGACTAACGACCGGAAAAACGGCACTCCGGCGCGTGCCTCACGATGCGGCGTCGGCTGGGGTTTGGCGATCTTCAGTGAACGATCAGGGTCGGCTCCCGGCTGTTCCGCTAACTCCGTGGCGAAACCCTGCCTCAGCCGATCGGAACGCCTGCGTGCCGTTTTTCGATCTGAAGCAGCGGTCTGTCCGCATCGCGCCGCGGGACTGACATGGACCCGCCGCTATGTCCGCCGGTCCAAAGGGATTTAAGCGGTGTTACACCGTGGCGAACCCCAGCTTTCAGATCTTGCGCAAGAGCCGCGCACCTTGTTGAACCTCCCGACCCAGGGTCGATGCTCATCGGACCTTTCAGGCCCAAGGCACGAGGCGGCGCTTCGCTCCGAAGCACGTTCACGGAACCAAGGCGGTCAAGCAAGGTCTGCGAAGTACTGCGCGACCGCCGCATCAATCACCTGGTCGGTATATCCCATTTCCATGACGGATGCTCGTAGGCGTGCGATCTCCACGTCACCCTCACCGAGAGCGTCGATCAAGGCCTGGAACATGGGCTCCTTCAGGAGTTGGCGGGCGTTGGGTCGCGGACGGAATACGTCCATCCCATGCTGCTCTCGCCACTTACGGGTGCTCTGACTTGAGGCGAAACACGCGATCGATTCGGGAAAGACAGCGACACGATGTCTCGCAGCGGCCATGCTCTTCGTGGCAACGAACTCGTCAAGTGCCGCGGCGGCTTCTCTGCGAAGAATGCCGCCGCCGAATGTCTCTACCAGCGGGTGCATCACGGCGAAGGCCTGTCAGTCCACGGCGCGATGCGGCCAGGCCGCTGCGGCAGCGCGAAAATCGCGCCGCAGGCGCTCCCATCCGCCGAGGCAGCGATTCGCCACTGGCGCACGGACTGGCAATGAGCCGACCCTGATCATCGCAAAATGTACGGCCAACCCAAGCCGAGGCGGCATCGTGAGGCCCGCGACGGAGGCGTGATTTTCCGGCCGTCCGGCCGAGGCGCCGTGGACTGACAGGCCTCCGCCGGCCACCCACCCGCTAAACAGATACGATTCCCCGAGGCTCGCGTCGGTAAGCCGCGTGCCATGCGTTACCGAGAACGCCTCAGAACCGGTCGTCTTCGCATTCGTCATTCACAAACGGCACGTTGTCGCCACCCCCAGACCGGCCGGCGATCTCCGCGCTGACGCGCTCAGATTCCCGCCCTGCATAGGGGAGCTCCCGAGACGGAAAACTGGCAGGCGGGGCACGCCGATCGGCGGAAACCCGGCGGGTTTGGCCGCGAAAACGCCAATACGCCCCTGTTTCCTGAGGCTTTTCGTGGCAGTGGGGTTGCTACTTCTGAACTGTTTCGGGAGTTCAACCATGCGCGTGCTTGTCTTCGCCGCGGCACTGCTTCTCGTCCCGCAAGTCCCGCCTCCGCAGGCGCCGGACGCGGACACCTGTCTCGAGTGCCATTCGGATCCGGAACTCACCATAACGGTGGGCGACGGAAGCGCGGTCTCGGTCCACGTGGACGGCGCGGTCTTCGGCCAATCGGTCCACGCCAAGCTCGCGTGCTCGGAGTGCCACCCCGGCACGGCCGACGTTCCGCACGAGCCACGCACGATCGGCTCGCGGCGCGAGTTGACCCTCGCGTACGACGAGCAGTGCCGGCGCTGCCATTTCTCCAACTACACCAAGACACTCGACAGCGTGCACCAGGCCGCGGTCGCGCGCGGCGATCGCACGGCGCCGATCTGCGTGGACTGCCACGGCTCGCACGACATCCAGAAGCCGGCTTCGCCGCGCACGCGCATCTCCGACACCTGCGCCCGTTGCCACCAGGGGGCGGCGGTGGCCTACTCGAAGAGCGTCCACGGACGGCTCCTCGGCACCGACGCGGCGGCCGACGTGCCGGTCTGCACCGACTGTCACCGCTCGCACGACATCGGCGGACCGCACCAGCAGAAGTGGGGTCTCAGCACCGCGGACATGTGCGGGCGATGCCACGCGAACGAGCCGCTCATGAAGAAGTACGGACTCTCGACCGCGGTGCTGAGCACGTACCTGGCCGACTTCCACGGCAAGACATCGGCGCTGCGCCAGCACCAGGGGACGACGCCCACCGGCGCGGTCGTCGCCCGGTGCACCGACTGTCACGGCGTGCATGACATCGAGAAGGCGGATCACCCCTCGTCGCCGGTCATGAAGTCGAACCTTCAGAAGACCTGCCAGAAGTGCCACGAGGATGCGAACGCCAACTTTCCGGACGCGTGGCTCTCGCACTACGAACCGAGCCTGACGAAGGCGCCGGTCGTGTACGGCGTCAAGCTGGCGTACGCGATCCTCATCCCCTTCATGATCGGCGGGCTGGGGCTGCAGATCCTGCTGCATCTCTGGCGGCTCATGGTGAACCGGTGAAACTTCCCGACTCGGTCGTCCGCTTCGAACCGATCCAGCGCCTCGAGCATGCGCTGGTGATGTCGCTGTTCACGATCCTCGCGCTGACCGGCATCCCGCAGAAGTTCTTCGACAGCCGGTGGGCGCAGGTGCTGACCGGATGGCTCGGCGGCGTCGATACGGCGCGCTTCATCCACCGGACGGCCGGCGTCCTCTTCAGCCTCGTCGTCGTCGTGCACCTGACCCGGCTCGTCCTCGGTGTCGCCAGAGGACGGCTCTCCCTCTCGCTCGTCCCCACGCGCCAGGATTTCCGCGACGCGGTCATCACGCTGCGCTACTACCTCGGCGTCTCCGACGAGCAGGCGCGGTTCGGCAAGTTCGACTACCGGCAGAAGTTCGAGTACTGGGGCCTGGTGCTCGGCGCGGCCATCGTCATCGCGACGGGGTTCGTCCTGCTCTATCCGGCCGTCGTGACAGCCGTCCTGCCCGGCCAGCTCGTGCCCGCCTCCCAGGTCGCGCACAGCAACGAAGGGCTGATGGCGTTCCTCGTCGTCATCGTCTGGCACATCTACAACGCGCACTTCAATCCGGACGTGTTTCCGTTCGACAAGACGATCTTCACCGGCCGGATGAGCATCGAACGGCTGAAGCACGAGCACCCGCTCGAGTACGAGCGGCTGATGAAGGAGCAGGCCGGGAGAGACTCGCCGGTCGGATAGACGCCAGGGATGGGCCCGATGAAATCCTCGCTCCAATCGCGCGTGCTGGCGCTGGTGGGCGCGGGGGTCTTCCTGGCGGTGATCGCCCTCTCGTTCCTGAGCCGCACGAGTCTGCAGTCGCTCGACCGGGAGGTCCAGCACGATCACGAGCGCCTCGCGGCCAGTCTTGCGCGCGAGGTGTCGCGCGCGGTGGGCGACGATCTGCGCCTGCTGGCGGGGGCGGCGGCGGCGGACCCCGAACAGGTGCCGGACGCGCTGCGCGATGCGCGCCGCTTCGGACGGCTGTCGGCGGCGGCCTTCGTCCTGGACGGCTCCGGCGCTCTCACCGTCTGCGAGCCTGCGTATGAGTGCAACGGGCTGCGCCGCGGGCCGATCGAGGAGGCGGCCCTGGAGGCCATCGCGCGGCAGCGGCCGATCGTCACCGACCCGGCCCGCCACCTCGATGGCCGCCTTCGTCTGGCCGGCATCATTCCGTTTCGTGCGGTCGAGGGCCGGACGGTCGCCGCGGCGGGCATCACCATCGATCCGTCGGACCGCCGGCTGGTGGAGCTCCTGGACGCCGCGGACATCGCGGCAACGCTGCGCGTGACACTGCTCTCAGGCGCGGGTGAGGAGATCACGGCCCCGGCCAACGGCGGGTCGCCGTCGTGGTACTCGGTCAGGGCCCCGGTGACAGGCACGCCGTGGGTCCTGCAGCTGACCGACACCGGCCCGGATCCGAGCGCGCCGATCGCCGCGTTCCGTCAGCGATCGCTGTGGCTCGCGCCGACGCTGGCCGCCATCGCGATGCTGCTGGGGTGGGGCATCGCGGGAAGCGTGCGACGGCCGCTCGTCAGCCTGACCAGGTCCGCCGAGCGGATCGCCGGCGGCGATCTCTCGCGGCCGATCCACACGAGGCGCGCGGCGGACGGCGGCGACGAGGTCGCGCGCCTGGCGCTCGCGCTCGAGCGCATGCGGCAGGAGCTGCAGGAGTCGATCGGCGAGATCGAGTCCGCCAACCGCGAGCTCGAAGAGCGCGTCGCCGACCGGACGCGCGAGCTCGCCGCCGCCAACGCCCGTCTCGAAGACCGCGAGCGGCTCCGGCAGACGCTGCTGCGCAAGGTCATTTCGGCCCAGGAGGACGAACGCAAGCGGATCGCGCGGGAGCTCCACGACGAATCGAGCCAGACGCTGGCGGCGCTCGGCATCGGCGTCGATCTCGCGGCGGCGGAAGTCGGCGACTCGTCTCCGGCGGTGCGTCAGCGGCTCGACGACGCGCGCCGGCTCGTCGGCCGGATGCACGACGAGCTGCACCGGCTGATCGTCAACCTGCGGCCGTCGGTACTCGACGACCTGGGACTCGCCGCCGCGATCCGCTGGTTCGCCGAACGGCAACTCGGCGGCGCCGGCATTGCGGTCCGGTGCGAGCTCGGCGAGCTCGACGTGCGCCTGCCTCCGGAAATCGAAACGGCCACGTTCCGCGCGGTGCAGGAAGCGCTGGTGAATATCGGCCGGCACGCCTCGGCCGAGTCGGTGCTCATCCAGGGCTCCATCGAAAAAGGTCACCTCGTCATCGAGATCGAAGATGATGGCGTGGGGTTCGACGAAGGGGCGGTGGTCCGGAGTCCTGAGTCGCTTCGCGGGATCGGCCTGCTCGGCATGCGCGAGCGCATCGAGATCCTGGGCGGCACGGTCAGGATCGAGTCGGCGCCCGGCAGCGGAACGCGGGTGCTCTTCACCATCCCCGCGTCGGTGGCCGCCGATGCGGCCGTGAGCGTGCAACCATGAAGACTCGCATCCTGATCGCGGACGACCACGCCATCGTGCGCGACGGCGTGCGCGCGTTGCTGACCGCCGCCGGGGACCTCGAGGTGGTGGCGGAAGCGGCCAACGGACAGGAGGCCATCGATCTCGCGGTGTCGATGGAGCCGGACCTGGTGCTGATGGACATCGCCATGCCCGGACTGGGTGGGCTCGAGGCCACGCTGGAGATCCGCAAGCGCGTGCCGCGCGCCAGGATCATCGTCCTCAGCCAGTACGGGGATCCCGAATACGTCCGGCGGTTCCTGAAGGCCGGCGTGGCCGGCTACGTCCTGAAGAAGGCGGCGGGGGCCGAGCTGGTGGCGGCCATCCGCGCCGTGTTGCGCGGGGGGCTCGTGCTCGATCCGGAGATCGCGCGCGGCGCGATGCAGGACGGCAGCGCGCCGGCCGGAGCCGACGCGCCCGATGTGTATGAAACGCTCACGGACCGCGAGAAGCAGATCCTGAAGCTGGTGGCCGAAGGGCACAGCAACAAGGAGGTGGCCGAGCTGCTCAACATCAGCGTCAAGACCGCGATGTCGCACCGCGAGCACCTGATGACGAAGCTCCAGGTGCACAACCGGACCGAGTTGATCCGGTTTGCCCTGAAGAGCGGCGTCATCCGCGCCGAGGATTAGAGAGACCGCTCAGGCGGCGTGCGTGTACTCGGTGCCCGCCGCGGCCGTCTTGCCACGGCCCTTCATCGGCACCGCCGGATGCATCTCGACGGCGGGGGGCGTGGTGCCGGTCAGCGCGGCGCGGAGCCGTCCGAACAGGAACCCCATGAACATCGCGATGCCGATGAACGGCAGGAAGATCGCGTAGGCCGCGCCCATGAGCGGCATCACCACCAGCAGCGCCAGCGCCGGCATCCGCAGGTAGCGGACCTCCCCGTCCCCTTTGAGCACACCGCCGCCGGCCGGCACGATCTGCGCCTCCCACTCCGTCCGGTTCCAGTAGAAACCAAACGTCACCTGGTCGCCGCCCTTGTGTTTGCTGAATCCGAGAGTCATCACCCACCTCCTGAAATCTTCTGATCGCAAGATACGCCCCGGTGGAGTGACGAACAATCGGGCGTGCGCCCGCTTTTGCGGTGCAGATGTCCGGCTGAGGGCAGGGACGAATTCCCTAGTCAGCCTCGGGAGTTCTACCGATCCATCGGTAGATCGGTAGATCGGTGGATCGGTAGATCGGTCCCGCGGCCCTACGCCCGCAGCGCCTGTGCCGGATCCACACGCATGGCGCGGCGGGCCGGGACGAGCGCGCCGAGGACGGACGTCAGCACGAGCGCCAGCGCGACGCCAAGGTAGGTCAGTGGATCGGCCGCCCGCACACCGAACAGTTGCGCCTCCAGCATCGGGCTCACGATCAGCGCGGCGACGGCGCCAATCCCGATTCCCGCAAGCGCCAGCTTCAACGCCTGACCCAGCACCAGATGCAGTACTTGCGAGGGCGTTGCGCCGAGTGCCAGGCGGATGCCCACCTCCGTCGTCCGCTCCGCCGCGATCAGCGTGATGACGCCGAACACGCCGAGCGCCGCCAGGCCGAGCGCCATCACACCGAACACGCCGACCAGCAACAGGACGAAACGGCGCGACGCGACAGCGCCGGTCCTGATCGCCTCCATCGTCCGCATGTCGCTTGGCGGATCGGCGCCGAGTTCGCGGACGGCCTGCCGAACGGACGCCGTCATCGCCGACGCATCACCGCTGGTGCGGACCACGATGAAAGGCCCGGTCGGCGGTCCCTGGCGATACGTCAGGTAGATCTCCGGCCTCGGTATTTCTTCGAGACTTCCGTGCTTGATGTTGCCGACGATCCCGACGATGGTCATCCAGGGCGCCGTGGGCGAGTTGAACCGTAGTCGGCGACCCACGGCAGCTTCGCCGGGGAACAGGCGATCGGCGAGCGCGGCGTTGACGACGGCAACGGGCGGTGCCTCGGGTCCGTCCTCGCGCGTGAACGCCCGTCCCCCCAGCACCGGAATCCCCATGGCCCTGAAGTAGTCGAACACGGCGCGCCGCATCTCCACCTCAGGCAGCTCGGCGGCCGGTATGGCGCGGCCGTCCACCTCGAGTCTCGTCGTCACCTGCGAGCTGCCGAGAGGAAGCCGGGTGGTCCCGCCGACGCTGACGACACCCGGGAGCGATCGAAGACGGGCGTCCAGCTCGTCGTAGAACGCGAGCCTGGAAGGCGCGTCATCGTAGCGAGCCGGAACGCCTACCTGCATCGTGAGAAGCTGTTCCGCCGTAAAGCCCGGATCCACGTTGAGGACGGACACGAAGCTTCGCAGCAGCAATCCGCCGCAGACGGTCAGCGTCATCGCGAGGGCGACTTCGGCGACGATCAGCGCCGACCGGGTGCGGCGTCGTGCGAGGGAGACGGTTGCGCGGGTACCGTCTCGCAGCGAGTCCTGCGCCCTGGAGTGGGCGGCCGACAGGGCCGGCAGTACCCCGACGACGAGTCCCGTCACAATCGACAGGCCGAGCGCGAACAGTACGGCCGGCAAGCCCGGGGAGACCTCGCCGAGCCGCGGCAGGTTCCCGGGAGCCAGGGCAATGATCGCTCTGGTGGTGAGCATCATGACGCCGAGACCTGCGATACCGCCGGCCAGCGACAGCAGCACGCTCTCGACCAACGCTTGCTGAATGAGACGCCGTCGCGACGCGCCCAGGGCGGAGCGAATCGCCAGGTCCCGGCCGCGTCCGGCGGCCCTCGCCAACAGCACGTTCGCAACGTTGATACAGGTGATCAGGAGCACGACACCGACGCCCCCGAGCAGCAGCAGCAGCGCCGGACGCAACGTTCCGACCGCCTGCTCGTGCAGCGGCCGCACGGTGACGCCCCAGCCCGCGTTCGTATCGGGGTAATCGAGCGCGCGCTGCGCCGCGATCGCCTCGAGGTCCGCGCGGGCGCGCTCGATCGACGCGCCGGGCGCCAGCCGTCCGACGACGGCAAAGTAGTGGATGCCGCGGTTCGGCTGACCGGTGGCGTCGATGAGCCGATGATCCCGTTCCCTCGAGATCGGCCGCCACATGTCCACCGTGACGTCGCGCGTCGGTCCGACCGCCCAGAGCATCGATCCGTACGGGAACGTGAAGTCCTCGGGCATCACGCCAACGATCGGGATGGGAAGCGCGCCGGGTGTCGTCAGCCCGAGCGTTCTGCCGATGACCGACCGGTCGCCGCCGAACCGGCGCCGCCAGAACTGGTAGCTCAGGATCACCCCGTCCGGCGCATCGGATCCGTCGAACGTGCGCCCCATCAGCGGGGCGCGGCCGAGCAGCGAGAAGATCGCCGGCGTGACCTGAGAGACCGTCACGGCCTCGGGCTCACTGCCGATCCGCAGCTGCGTCCGCGTGAGGAACGAGTACATCCCCTCGACGCCGGCGAGCGACGGCGCGGCCTTGAAGGCTTCGTAATTGCCCGGGGACACCGGGTTGGTCGGCTCACCCGACTTCGTGTTGTCGCTCCAGATCGTGACGAGCGCGCCCGGGTTGGCGTACGGCAGCGGTTCGAGCAGCACGCCCTGGACCACGCCGAACACGGCGCTGTTGGCGCCGATGCCGAGCGCGAGCGACGCAATCGTGAGGAGCGCGAAGAACGGCGCGCGACGACACTGCCGGAACGCCAGCCTGGCATCCGCGCGGACGGATTCCCATGTCATCGTCTGACTCCTGTTCGGGGCATGACGCGAGCCGCGGGGCCAGGCCCGGCGCGCGTGCCTGGCGCGCGCGCGCTCGGTCAGGCCGGAGAGCAATGCGTCGGCGATCAAGAACGCCGTCAGGGCCGCCACGTGGAGAGGCGACGGCGCGCGGTCGAGCCTCTCGTCGAAGATGCGCGTCATCTCAGAGCCGAACTCGCTTCTGAAGCGTGGCGGATAGGCGCGGAGCGCGACGCGGTGGAGCGCTCGCGTCAGTGTTCTCACCGGCGCGACTCCGGCAGCAGGCGGTGTGCGCGGGCGGCGTCGACCTGGTCGGCCAGCCTGCGGGCTTCGGCTCTCGCGGTCGCGCGCCCGTGTGCGGTGATCCGATAATGCCGGCGGCGCGGGTCTTCGTCGGTGCCGGGCCCGGCGCGCTCGATCAGCCCCTCGTCGAGCAGTCGCGCGAGCGCGCGGTACATCGTCCCGGTGCGGAGCGGGAGCTTGCCGGCCAGCCGCTGCTCGACTGCCTGCAGGATGGCGTAGCCGTGCCGCTCGCCGTCGAGCAGTGCCAGCAGGATTTCGAACGAGATCGGCGTCAGGGGGAGGGACGAATCGGCGGACTTGAACGGCATGCGTGCATTATGCATGCGTTCATCATGAAGTCAAGGGACGAGCGGCGGGACGGGTGGCAGTCGGCTAGCGGCAGAGAGACGGCATCCGTCGGAAGGTGATGTTCACGATCCGATCGCCTTCCATGATCTCGTCGATCGGCATCGTGACCTCTACAACGTGGCCGAACACCGTGTATTCGAAGTCGAGCCGGGGGTTGGCCACGAGGTTGATGAAGAACTGCGCATCGCCGGTATCACGCCCGCGTGTGGACAGCCCGACGGTGCCGCGCGCGTGGGTGCGGCTGCTGATCTCGTCCTTGACGTACTGTGCGTCGCCGGCGTACTCGTTGGCGCCCGGGCTGCCCCCCTGCACGATGAAGTTCGGCACGACCCGGTGGAAGGTCAGCCCGTCGAAGTAGTTCCGGTTGACGAGCCGCAGGAAGCGCGTCGCCATCATCGGGGCCCTGAGGGCGTCCAGCTTGATGCCGAACCGCTTGCCGCCTGCCATGTCCACAAAGGCGCACTGGTTTGTTACGATCGCGAGCTCGGCGGCGCTTGGTAAGAGATCGGGAGCGAGGAGCACCGGATCGATCGCATACGTGCTGCCGGTCCAGGCACCGAGTGTGGCTGCCGCGGCCTCGGCCACCTTCGGGTCGAAATCGCGCAGCAGCGGCTCGACCCGCTCGAAGTCGCGCGCACTGCCCAACTCGCGCAGTCGTTCGAGGATCGCGAGACGCGTGTCGCGCGAGGTGTCCTTGCGCTGCGCGGTGACACGCGTGAGCGCCTCGACGAGCGCGCCGGTCAGGGCCGGCGTCGCCGGGAGCCCGGCCATCTCGCGCGCCGTGGTCCGCAGGAGCTGGTAATCGTTCCGGCCGAGCGCGGCCAGCAGGTACGGCTCCGCCTCGCTCCCTTTCAGGCGGCGCAGCGCGCCGATCGCCGCGTCGCGGACGTTGTCGTGCGCGTCCAGCGCGAGAAGCTCGAGCGTCGGCAGCGCGTTGGCGATCGACGCCGCGCGCGCGGCATACATGCGCACCTGCCAGACAGTGTGCCGCGAATGCGAGAGCAGCGGCGGCTCCAGCCAGTCCGGCGCGCGCCTCGCCAGCGACACGAGGGCGTGCGACTCCCGGCGCCAGCTGCCCGTGTTCGGCGGCGTCCGCGCCTCTCCCACCAGCCGGTTCACGACGTTCTCGTCGTCAGCACAGGTGGCGAGCAGGTCGATGGCCAGCAGCACGACGTGCTCGTTCGGATCGAGCAGCAGATCCATCACGGGCTGGCAGCCCTCGGCCTTCGCATGATGCCGGACGTAGCCGCGCAGCGCCTCGTAACGAACGGTGTAGTCGCGGTCGATCATCCCCTGGCGCAGGTAATCCAGCCGGTCATCGCCGAGCACCGGAGAGGCGCCGCCGCCGAGCGCGACCATCGAAAGGCGTCTGAAAGTCGGGTGGAGCGCATCGCCGATCTCCCGCCGCAGGGTATCCGCGTCAACGCCACCGGCGCTCACCAGCGCCTGCAGGGCCTGCATCCGGAGGAACATATCCTCTACTCGTTTGACGGTCGGCTCGTCTGCCGTCGCGACGCGCCGGAGCGCCACAAGCGTCTCTTTCGGAATGGCAAACAGCTTCGACTGCAGCCGGGCCAGCAGCTCGAGACCGCGGCAGGCCGACATGCGGGCACCGACGGCAGCGTTCCGCCCGACCTGTGGGGACAGCTCGAGGATCTGCCGCATGAACGTATTGGCCTTGGCGACCTGCGCCGCGGAGTTGTACGGCAGCCGCCCGAGTGTCACGGCAACGGCCCCCATCGGCCCGTCCGGCAACGTCGCGGCCCCGAGCAGCGCCTGCTGAACCCCGTCCAGCTGCGTGTCGTTCGGATCGAGCGGCAGCGTCTCGCCGCGCATCGCCTGGCCGATCGCCTGCGCGGCTTCGGCGCGGTTCGGTCCCGTGCGCAGGTACGGCAGCAGGTCGGTGACGACGTCGCGGCGCTCGAGGCGGCCGAGCGCCTGGATGGCGGCCTGCTGGATGTGCGGCTGGGCGGAGCGGGCGCTCTCGATCAGGAGCGCGAGGTCCTGCGGCGTGGGCGCGCGGGCTTCTTCGATCCGCAGGATGGCAGATCCCTGCGGCGTGCCCGTGAGGCCGGGCAGCCCCTGCTCGTTGGTGAGCGGACGCGGCGGTTGCTGATCGTCGATGGCGCCCGACCGATCGTCGCCGGCGCCCGACCTGAAGGTCGGGCCTACAGAGGTCGGGCCTACGAGGAGCAGGGCCAGCACGAGAACGACAGGGCGAAGGACCAGGGCCTACCTCCGGCCCGAATACTCCAGCATTTGGGCCTTCAGGTCCAGCGGATACGAGATCCTCACATCGGTGATGGCGCCGTCCTTGCCGAGCACCGGCTCCAGGCGCGGCTGGACGAAGCCGGTGTAGGACGGCATCTGCAGGCGATCCACGCGCGCGACCACTTCGTCGCGCAACGCCGCGTCGAAGTGGACGCCGTACGCCTCGAACAGCTGCCTGGCGGCGTCATAGTCCCCTTCGGCCTTGATGCGCTGAACCTCGTGCAGCAGCCGTCCCACGCCCTCGCGAAAGGCCGCGGGATCCACCATGACGTAGTAGGTCTTCCCGTCCCGCTGCCGGACCTCGATCGCCGACGAGTTGGCCATCAGCCACCGGACGATCATCTGCCGGTTGCGCATGTGGTCCTCTTCGATCTGCGTGCCCTCGCGGACGCGGCGGAGCTGCACCAGCGCGTTGCGCGTGTACCCTTCGTACTCGGCGCGGACGATCTCGTCGAGGTCCTCCGCCTTCACGATCCCGAGTTCGACGAGCCGCGGATCGGCCACGAAATACAGCGCCACCAGGTCGGCGCGCGCCTCCTCGAGGGCGGAGTACTGCTCTTTCAGGAAGTTCTGCGGTGCGCCGTTCAGGCGCTCGGCGACCTTGCCCGAACCGTGGCCGATGACCTCGTGCAGATCGGTCGTCAGCTCGCCGGCAAACGCGCTCCATGTCTCCGCGCGCGCGGCTTCTTCGGGTGACCACGCGAACTCGCGGCGGAACTCCGGCTGCGTGGATTTGTCGTACGCCTCGTTCACATTCGACAGCGACACGGATTTGCTGCCATGCGTCTCGCGGATCACCTGGTCGTTCGGCAAATTGATCCCGACGGGAGTGGTGGGCGCCGACTCGCCGCACTCGACCACCACGTCGATGGCGTTGGCCGTGACGCCGCGCACGCCGGCCTTGCGGTACTCGGGCGCCCAGGGCATGCGGTCCTCGAACCACTGCGCGTTGGCGGCGATCTTCCGGATGTTCTCCGTCTTGTGCCGGTTGACGTAGTAGACGAGCGCCTCCCAGGCCCCCTTGATGCCCCGGGCGTCCATGTAGACCTCGACGAACCCGTTGATCGTATCGACCGGCGACTCCTTGTCGTGGACCCACGCGATGTCGTACTGCACGCGGTCCGCTTCTTCGCCGGTCTCGTAGAATCTGATCAGGGCGTCGAGCGCCGCCGCCATCGCGGGCGTCGCATACGCGGCCGCCGCCTCGAGGTGCCGGATGATCTCGCGGATCTCCCGGTCGTACTTCCCGCCGACGCGGTACACCTCCTCGATCAGGCCGCCGCCGTTTCTGACGAGCCGCGAATTGAGCGGGTAGCGCTCCTCGAATCCCTCGAGGTCCTGCATCGACACGCCGACGTAGAAATTGTTGGCGCTCGCCTCGAGGATGTCCTTGCCGTTCCCGGGTGTCTTGCTGGTGACGATGGGATCGACGGCCGGGTCGAAGAAGACCGGACGCAGTCGCGCGAACCAGGCATCGACGACGCCGCCCGGAAACCGGGCGCCGTTCCGCTCCGCCTGCCGCGCCGCCGAGGCAAACGCCTCCGGCGTGCAGCCGGGCACGAACTTGCGCGCCGTCAGGTTGTTGTAGGGGCCTGTGTTGATCCAGAAGAGCTTCGTGTAGCGCTCGATCTCCGCGAGTGTCGCCGCGTCGATGCCGTCGGCGTGCGTGAGGATCTCCTCGAGCACGTCGCGCAGCTCGAGGTTGTGCGCATACCGCTGATCGTAATAAATGTCCCGCCCCGCCAGCGCCGCCCGGTAGAGGTGCCAGATCAGGATCTTCTGATCCAGCGGCAGCTCCTCGAAGCCGTCCGCATAGATCTGCGCGACCGCCGCTTCGCCGACACGTTCGAGAAGGTACTTACGGTCCGTGTGCATCTCTTTCCCATTTCCCATTTCCCATTTCATCCCAGGTCGGCCTTCTCTTTCCACAGTGGCATGTGGACGGCCCACTTCATCTCCCCCTCGATCGACTGCTTCAGCGCCTGCATGCCGCCGGGCTCGCCATGGACGAGGAATGTCCGCTTCGGCGGCGCCGTGAACCCGCGCAGCCACCGGAGGATCTCCTGCGAATCGGCGTGCGCCGACATGGAATTGATGACCGACACGTGCGCGTTGACCGGCACGTCCACGCCGTGGATCCGCAGCGTCTTCTCGCGGTTCACGAGACGACGGCCGCGGGTGCCTTCGGCCTGGAACCCGACGAGCAGGACCGTGTTCCGCGTGTCCGGCAGCGCCGCCTTCAGGTGATGCAGCACACGCCCGCCGGTCGCCATGCCACTCGCCGAGATGATGATGGCCGGCATCTTCGACCGGGTCAGCTCCTTCGATTCCTGCGTGGCCGCGACGGCGCGGAACTTCTGCGTGCAGAAGGCGCACAGCTCGCGCTCCTGCTGCGCCTGGCTCTGGCGCCGCTCGCGCGTCTCGTGCGCGGCCGGCCCGTGCGGCGCCTTGTCGTCCGTATCGGCCGGCTGCAGATCGGCATCGAGCTCGTGCAGGCGCTCGGTGTATCGCGCAAGCGCCGCGAGCGCCATCGGGCTGTCCAGGAACACCGGCAGCACCGGGATCCGCTTTTCCTCCTCGAGCCGCTTCACCCAGTACAGGAGCTCTTCGACGCGGCCGATCGCAAACGCCGGGACCACGACCCGTCCGCCGCGCTCGGCCGTCTCGCGGATGGCCTGCGCCAGCTTCTCGCCATCGTCATCGTCTTCATGGACGCGGTTGCCGTAGGTCGATTCGACCAGCAGGTAATCGGCGTGCTCGACCGTCGTTGGATCCGGCAGCACCGGACGGTTGAAACGTCCAAGATCGCCGCCGAACAGGATCGTCTGACCGCCGGTCCGTACGCGGGCGTAGGCGGACCCGAGCAGATGTCCCGCGTTGATGAAGTCCACCTCGATGCCGTCGGCCACCGGCATCGGTCGTTCGTAGCCGACCGGCTGCAGCAGCGTCAGGGCATGCAGGGCATCGCTCTCGGTATAGAGCGGCAGGGCCGGCGCATGCTTGCTGTAGCCGTGCCGATTGGCCTGTTCCGCATCCTCTTCCTGAATGCGTCCCGAGTCAGGCAGCACGATGCCGCAGAGGTCTTTCGTGCCGGCGGTGCAGAAGACGCGGCCGCGAAAGCCCTGCGAGACGAGCCGCGGCAGGTAGCCGCAGTGATCGAGGTGCGCGTGCGTGAGGATGACGGCGTCGATGTCTTTCGGCGCGATCGGAAGGTTCTGCCAGTTGCGCTCCCGCAGCTCTTTCAGCCCCTGGAAGAGGCCGGCATCCACCAGCACCTTCGACGTCGGCGTTTCGAGCAGGTACTTGGAGCCGGTAACGGTCTGCGCCGCACCGAGAAACGTGATCGAAGCCATGCGTTGAATCCAATCTGAGAAAGATCAGGCGAAGAGGCCGACCTGGCCGCCTGTATGCCAGAAGAGGATCGTCTGGTCCTCGCGAAACTCGCGCGCGCGTACCCGCGCGATCAGCCCGGCCATCGCCTTGGCCGTGTACGTCGGATCGAGAAAGAGCGCTTCCGTGCGAGCCAGCAGCTCGATCGCTTCCTGCGACTCGGGGGTGGGAATCCCGTACCCGCCGCCAACGAAGCGGTCGTCCACCTCGACGGCCGCGCCGTCGAACTTTCCGTCCGGGCCGCCAAGGAGTGCCGGCATGCCCTTCAGCAGGTCCCTGATGATCGCGGTCAGCACCCCGGACGGTTCGTCCGCGCTGATCCCGAGGATACGGGTGCCCGGCATCGCCATCGATCCGCCGGCGACGAGCCCGGCCTGCGTGCCCCCCGACGAGGTCGCGTGGACGATGACATCCGGCGGCGCATCCATTTGCGCCCGCAGCTCCGCGGCGGCTCCGACGAATCCGCACGCACCGAGCGGCGTCGACGCGCCGATCGGAATGACGTACGGGTTGCCACCGGCACGCCGCACCGCGTGGGCTGCCGCCTCCATCGCCGGCGCGCGTTCCGTGCGACCTGTGACATAGCGGACGTCTGCGCCAAGCAGCTGATCCAGCAGCGCGTTGCCCGTCGCCCGCTCCGGCCGCGTGCCGTTGACGACGAGGATGCAGCGCAGGCCCAGGCGCGCGGCCACCGCCGCCGTCACCCGCGCATGGTTCGACTGGATGCCGCCGCTCGTGATCAGGGTATCGGCTCCCGACTCGAGGGCGTGCGCCGCCACCAGCTGCATCTTCCGGACCTTGTTGCCCCCGAAGGCAAACGGCAGCGCATCGTCGCGCTTCACGAGCAGGCGCGGTGCGCCGCCGCCAAGCGCGCGGCGCAGGCCGTTCAGTTCCTCGACGGGCGACGGATGCGGAAAGAGCGGGACGATCGGCAGGTTCGGCATCGACGGTTCAGTATACTGACCGGAGTGTTGGCAGCCCATAAAGGGCTGCGCTACACGTCCGTGACCCATAAAGGGCTGCGCTACAAGTCATTTGCCCACGCTGCTTCAATCGCTCGAATCTGGTGAGCCCGTCATTGCCGCCGAGCTGCGTCCGCCGCGCGCCGAGCTGGAGACGGCGGCGAGCATGGACGCCTGGATCGACACGTATCACGCCGTCAAGAGCCTGAGCCGCGGCGGCACGCACGTGTTCCTGACCGACAGCGCCGTGGGGCTCAAGGAAGAAGACAACCTCCGGCACCTCGTGATCAACCTGGGCAGCGACGTGGCCCGCTCGGGTGTCGTGCCGTTTCTGACCTGCAAGCATCCGCTCGACTACTGCCTCGCCTATGCCGATCGCGCACACCAGCACGGCTTCAGCGCCCTGGTGGTGCTCGGCGGTGACAAGCACCTCGGACCGCCCCGCTGCGTCGAGCACGCGTGGCAGCTGCGGGAGCAGGTTCGCCGGCACGTGCCAGCACTGGCGCTCGGCGGGTGGGCCAATCCGCATGGCGACAGCGCGTCCCAGGTCGGGCACCTGCTGGACGAGCACGCGAGCGCCGAGTTCTACCTCACGCAAATCGTGTCGCATCACAGCGCGGACGGCGTGGAACGCTTCCTCGCCGAGGGCGCCCGCCGCGGCCTGACGATCCCGGGCCTGTTCGGGGTGTTCTACTACCGGTCCGCGAATCCGCGGACGCTTGCCGCGCTCAGCAGCTTCCTTCCGGTGCCGGTCGACGCGCTGAGACGCGAATTCGCCGAGGGCGCGACCCCCGAAGAAGTGTGCGGGCGCTCGCTCCGCGCGCTGACCGCGGCGGGCGCCCGCCACTTCTACATCAGTAATCTGCCGCTCGACCGCGCGGCCGCCACGCTGCGCGCGATCGTCGCGCACGCCGCGCAACCGGCACCATAGGAGATCTCGCCATGGGTGTGTTTCTCGACAGCGTGCCGTTCTCCGGCATCATCCGCATCCGCGACATGATGTACACCGTCAAGGACCCGTTCCGCCTCGACCAGGGGGACGTCAGCTTCGACGCCCCCGACACCGTCAAGAACGCCATGCGCCGCGCGATTGACGAAAATCGCAGCCACTACCTCCAGACGACGGGTGTCCCCCGCCTGCTGGATCTGCTTGCGGCCAAGCTGCGCGAGAAGAACGGGATTCCGGTCGGCGCCTCAGACGAGGTGATGGTCACGACCGGCGGCATCCACGGGCTCTACATCATCTGCCAGGGATTGCTCGAGCCCGGCGACGAAGTCATCGTCCCCGATCCGGAATGGCCCCCCTGCATCGGCAACATCGTGGCGGCACAGGGGGTGCCGGTCCCGTGTCCGCTGCGCGAGGCGCTCGGCTGGCGCTTCGACCTCGACGAGCTCGCGTCAAAAATAGGGCCGCGCACGCGCGCGATCTACATCAACTCACCGAACAACCCGACCGGCGGCGTCCTCACCCGCGACGACGTCCAGCGGATCGCTGAGCTGTGCCGCAAACATGACCTCTGGCTGATCTCCGACGAGGCGTACGAAGACGTCGTGTTCGAAGGCGAGCACGTGAGCCCTGCGTCGCTGCCCGGGATGTACGAGAAGACGATCTCGTTCTTCACCTTCAGCAAGTCGTACGCGATGACGGGCCTCAGGCTCGGGTACATCGCCGCGCAGGACCCGGTGCTGCGCGACCGCATGAAGAAGGTCCTCTTCTATACGGCCAGCAATATCGCCTCCGTCGTGCAGTTCGGCGGCATCGGCGGGCTCGAGGGATCGCAGGCGTGCATCGCGTCGTTTCGCACGGAACTCAAAGCCCGGCGGGATCTCTTCTACGACGGGATCCGCGAGGCCGCCGGCCACGTGTTCAGCGGCGAACCTCCCCACGGAGCCTTCTACGCGTTTCTGCGGATCAGTCCTGAATGGGCGCCGCCCGCGGGCAGCACCGCCGCCTCGCGGTCGTGGGCGATGGCGGAATTCCTGATTTCGCAGGGGCGCATCGGGTGCGTGCCGGGCGTGGATTTCGGCGCGAACGGCGAAGGCTATCTGCGATTCTGCTTCGCGCGAGACCGCGAGGAGCTCACGGGCGCGCTCGATTCGATGAAGACGCTCTTTGCCTAGCAGGCCGCTAAAAAGACGCGGCAGGATGCGTTTTTCAGCATCCTGCTAGAGCCGTCATCGGACGTGGCGGCCGCCATCGACGCGGAGGGTCTCGCCGGTCACGAAGTCGGTTTCCACGAGAAACGCGACGGCCCTGGCGATCTCCGCGGCGCCGCCCCAGCGGCCCAGCGGCGTGGCATCTTCGACGGCTTTCAATTCGTCTGCGCTCGTACCCTCTGGAGCGAGGATCGGCCCTGGCGCCACGGCGTTGACGAGGATCTGGTCGGCCCCGAGTTCCAGTGCGAGCGCCTCGGTCAATCCGATCACGCCGCGCTTGGCCACGTAGTACGGAAGGAATGCCTTGTAGCGGGGGCGGCCGCTCGCGGCGATCCAGTCGGTGAAGTTCACGATCCGGCCGCCGCCGGCGCGCCGCATGTGGGGGACGGCGGCCTGCGCGCAGAGGAACGACGCGCGCAGGTCCACGTCGATGACGGCGTCCCACACCGCATGGTCTGTTTGCTCGAGCGGCACCTGGCGGTACACGGAGGCCATGTTGACGAGCACGTCGAGACGTCCGAGGCGCCCGGCGGCAGCGTCCACGAGGCGCTGGCATTGCGGGGGATCGGCGAGATCCGCCTGGAACACGGCGGCCGTCCGTCCCTGCGCGCGGACATCGTCGGCCACCGCGGCCGCCTCGCGCTCGGACCGGTTGTAGGCGATGGCGACATCCGCGCCGCGTGACGCGAGATCGACCGCCACGGCGGCGCCGATCCGCTTCCCGCCGGTGATCAGGACGACTTTGCCGGTGAGATCCATGTTTCGCGCCGCTTCAGACTTTTCCGGCTCGCCGTTCCCGACAGGCCGCCCCCGCCCCATAAACCGAACAGCTTCTGGCCGCCATGCGCGATGAACACGGTCCCGACGGCCGCTCTCAGAACGGTCAGCCCATAGGCGGCGACCGAAGAACCCTCTCCATAGCCAATGAGCACCATGCGATTTCCGGCGTATTGTGCCACCCTTCCAGGGGCGTTTTACAGTAATCTTCGGCCCATCATGCTGACGCGACGCGGCTTTCTGCAGACCACCGGCACGGCAAGCGCGGCGGCGCTGGCCGTCTTTCGTGACGACGGGATCGCGCGTATCGAAGCGGCGGCTCGCTACGCCGGGCACCTGTCGGCCGACGAGGCAGCCAGCGACGAAAACTACTGGCGCGAGATCCAGCAGGCTTTCACGCTCGACCGCACGATCATCAACTTGAACAACGGCGGCTGCTGCCCCAGCCCGCGCGTCGTTCACGAGGCGCTGAAGCGCTATCTCGACATCTCCAACCAGTCGCCCGTGTACCACATGTGGCAGATCCTGGAACCGAACATCGAGAGCGTGCGGCGGCGGCTGGCGGCGGCGTTCGGCTGCGATCCCGAAGAGATGGCCATCACGCGCAACGCGAGCGAGGCCCTGCAGATTGCGCAGCTCGGCATCGACCTCAAGGCCGGCGACGAAGTCGTGACGACCAACCAGGACTACGGCCGCATGCTCGACACGTGGGAGCAGCGCGTGCGGCGCGACGGGATCAAGCTGACAAAGGTGTCGTTCCCCGTGCCGCCGAAGTCGATGGACGTCCTCGCCGAGCGGCTGCTGGCGGCGATCACGCCGGCGACGAAGGTGCTGCACTTCTGCCACATCACGAATCTCACGGGGCAGATCTTTCCCGTGAAGCAGATCGCCGACGAAGCACGGCGGCGCGGCATCAAGACCGTCGTCGATGGCGCGCACGCCTTCGCGCACTTTCCCTATACGGCGGCGGACCTCGGGTGCGATTACTACGGGACGAGCCTGCACAAGTGGCTGCTCGCGCCGATCGGCACCGGATTTCTCTACGTGCGGAAGGAGAACATCCCGTCGCTGTGGCCGCTCACGCCGGCCGCCGCGTCACGCGCCGACAACATCCGCAAGTTCGAGGAGATCGGCACGCATCCGGCCGCGAACCACAACGCGATCGCCGAGGCCCTGACCTTCCACGAAGGCATCGGCATCGAGCGCAAGGCCGCCCGGCTCCGCTACCTGCGCAATCGCTGGGCGGATCGCCTCGGACGGAACCCGAAGTTCCGCATCCACACGAACCTCGACCCGGCGCACTCGTGCGCCATCGGCAACGTGGAGATGATCGGCGTGCCGACCGGACAGGTGGTGTCGCAGCTGTGGGAGAAGTGGCGGATCATCGCGACGCCGATCGTCCACGCCGAGTACACGGGACTGCGGGTGACGCCGAACGTCTACACGACGCTGGAAGAGGTGGATACGTTCATCGCTGCTATGGAGAAGATCGCGAAGGCGTGATCGGTAGATCGGTGGATCGGTGGTTCGATAAACCCCGGACCTTCGGACCTGTCTGGACCCTCGGACCGTTCGGACTCTTGCAATGAATCAATCGGAGGCGGAGCGCGCGAAGCACCCTGCGAAAGTGCTGACGGTTACCGTGGACGCCGCACTGGACCATCCCAGCGCGATCATCCTGCACCCCGCCCCCGATTCACTCATCAGGCCGCCGGGGATCACCCCGGCGGCCTGAGTCCTGACGCTTCCGCCTGAAGGCGGAAGCCACCTGTTCGCGTTACGCCAGGACGCGGATGACGACCCGGCGGTTCTGCGCACGGCCGTCGCGGGTGTTGTTCGGCGCGATCGGCTTGTCTTCCCCGTAGGTGATCACGTTGATCTTGTGGAGCGGCACCTGGTGCTGCTCGTAGAGGTAGCGCTTCACGTTCTCGGCACGCTCGAGGCCCAGCCGCTTGTTCAGGTCCTTCGGGCCGGAGCTGTCGGTGTGCCCTTCGATCTCGATGAAGCCGCCGTTCGGTTCCGCCTTCAGCTGCTGCACGAGCTGGTCGAGCTCCGCCTTGGTTTCCTCGGGCATGACCGCCTTGCCGAACTTGAAGTTGCCCTTGTCCTCGCTCAGGACGACTTCGTAGACGAGCCGCTTGTTCATCTTCTCGATGGTGTCGGCGCGGGTGTTGACCGCGTCGGCGGCGGCGCGGGCTTCGTCGGCGCGCTGCCCGGCCGCGGCGGCGCGCTGGTCCACTTCGCCGATGCGGCCTTCGTTGGAGCGGGTGCGCTCCTGGTTCTCTTCGACCGACCGCGAGAGCGTGTCGACCTTGTCGTTCACCTGGATGACTTCACCCCGGACGAACTTCTTCGTGGCGCAGGCGGTGGTGCCGCCGAGCGCGATGGCGACGATCGGAATGGCGATCAGGAACTTCTTCATTACATCTCCTCCGTTAATTGATCGGCGGGGTCCCCTGCACCCCGCCTGGCGGCCTTCACTCGCTTGCGCTCCGTTCCGGCCGCACTCGACACCAGGGGTATTCGACGGTCTACAGCGACTCCCGCATCACAGCGTCCCGCACGCGGCGGCTGGGAAGGCCGCGTGCGACTCGAACGACGCGCCGGGCCCATGGCCAGGCGCGGGCCGGCTGCTGCCGCCGGCCGAGTATCCGGTCCGCGCACGGACCGAGAATTTGTCATCGCGCGTCTGGACCGAGATCGGCCGCCAGCCCGGACGCGTGGATGCCTCGAACGCCAGCACGTACTGATGGCGCAGCTCCCCGAGGATCTGCCGGGCCGCGACGCTCGCATGCGCCGGCGCGCTCGCCGTGAACATCTCGCCGCCGGTGCTGCGGGCGAGCTGCTGCAGGCCGGTGACGTCGAAATCCGGCGTCACGTCCGTCCGCGGATCGTCGATCGGCAGCATCACCGCGATGATGTAGACCGGCACGTCGATGCGGCTTGCCAGCGCCGCCACCTGTTCGGTCGTGTTGCGGCTGTGCGTGTCGATTCCGTCGGTCAGCACCACCAGCGCCGCCCGCTGCGGAAGGCGGCCGCCGCCGCGCCCCTGCTCGGCCACGAACGTCGCCGCTTCGCCGATGGCGTCGTAGAGCGAGGTCTGCCCGAACGGCGGATTCAGACGATCGAGCGCCTGGTCGAGACTGGCCGTATCGGACGTAAACGCACTGACGCGGTCCAGGCGAGTGTCGAAGGAAAACAGCGCCGCTTCGTCCGTGTCGCGCAGTGCGGCAAACAGGTGCCTGGCGGCCCCGCGGGCATCGACCGCCCGCTGGCCGACCCGCATGCTGCCGCTCGCATCCACCAGCAGGCCGAGCTTCACCGGGCCGTCCGTCTCGGCGCGAAAATCGATGATCCGCTTCTGCTGGGCCCCCTCGGCCACCACGAAGTCGTCCTGTCCGAGATCGCGCACGAAGCGTCCCTTGCGGTCCTTCACCACCGCCGTCACCGACACGACGTCCACAGCCGATCGGAATGTCGGAGGGTTCTGGGCGCCGAGGGTCATGGCGTAGGAAGGCAGCGCGAGGATTACTGCTGGGATGATGAGCCACGGCGCTGCCATGAGTCCCCATAGTCCAAGGAGCTTGCCAGCAATCTAAGTGACTGATAAATAAGGACTTCCTGAAAACATGTTCGTTCTGTCCGGCTCGAAACGCCCTCGATTCGCGTAAGAACTACTCGACCGGCCCTGACGGGCTGTCACATTTACAGGGTCCGAGGGTCCCAGGGGTCCGAAGGGTCCAAGATTGATAAACTGAGAACGTGACGCCGCGCACGACAGCCATGATCCCGGTCGCCGATCGCATCGGCGGCTTCACCTACGCCATCCGCAACATCGTCGTCGAGGCGAAACGGGTCGAAGCGTCGGGGATGACGGTGCGCTACCTGAATATCGGCGACCCGATTCCATTCGGGTTCGAAACGCCGCCGCACATGATCGACGCCGTGACGCGCGCGTTGCGCGACGGGCACAACGGGTACGCCCCCTCGGTCGGGATCCCCGCGGCGCGCGAAGCCGTGGCGGCCGAGTGCACGCAGCGCGGCATGCCGATGTCGGCGGATCGGGTCGTCATCACCTCCGGCACCTCGGAAGGGATCGAGCTCGCGCTCACCGCGATGGCGCAGAGCGGCGACGACGTGCTCGTGCCGACGCCGACCTATCCGCTCTACACTGCCGTCCTCGCGAAAATCGGCGCGCGCGCCGTGTTCTATCGCACCGATCCGGAGCACGGCTGGCAGCCGGACCTCGATCACATCCGCAGCCTGGTGACGCCCGCGACGCGTGCGCTCGTCGTCATCGATCCGAACAACCCGACCGGCGCGACCTATCCGGCCGGGACGCGCAAGGCGCTGCTCGACATCGCCGACACGAACAACATCCCGCTGCTCGCCGACGAGGTCTACGCGGATCTCGCGTTCGACGGACCCGTGCCGGCCTTCGCCAGCCAGAATCTCGACGCCCCGGTCATCTCTTTCTCGTCGCTGTCGAAGGCGTACCTCGCGCCGGGCTGGCGTACCGGGTGGATGGCGGTCGGCGGTGACGGACGGCTGGACGATGTCTTCGCCGCGATCAAGAAGCTGGCGGACGGACGGCTGTGCAGCACCGGCCCGATGGAGTACGCGCTGGTGGCGGCGCTCGAGGGGGACCGCTCGCACCAGGTGGCGTTCCGCGCGGCGCTCCGCGAGCGCGCGATCCTCAGCCATGCACGCCTGAACGCGATCGAGGGGATCTCGTCGGTCATGCCGTCGGCGGCCTTCTATGCGATGCCGCGTGTCGCGCTGCCGCCGGGCGTCACCGACGAGGACTACGTGCTCGCGCTGCTGCGCGCGACCGGCGTGCTGTGCGTCTACGGTTCGGGATTCGGGACGAATCCCGCCGACGGATTCTTCCGCGTCGTGTTCCTGGCGCCGCCCGCCGAGCTGTCGGCGATCTACGATCTCATCGCCGACTTCACCCGCGATTTTCTCGCGCGCGCGGGCCGGTAACGTGACGGCGCCGAAGACCCAGCGATCGCTGATTCGCTATGCGATCTGGATGGTCGTGCTGACCGCCATCCTGCTCTGGGCGGCCTATCAGATCCGCGACGTCCTCCTCCTGCTCTATATCTCCGGACTGCTGGCCATCGGCTTCAGCCCCATCGTCCGGCTCATCGAGCGGCAGCGCCTGCTGCCGGTCGGCACGCGACGGTTTCCGCGATGGCTGGCGATCCTCGTCCTCTACGTGGTCATCATCGGCGCGTTCGTCGGGATCGGGATGATGATCTTTCCGCCGCTGTTCGACCAGGCGCAGGAGTTCTGGGCGCAGAAGGAGCAGATGTTCGAGCAGGGGCAGCGGTTCCTGCGCGACCGCGGGCTGCTGCGGGGCGAGGAGATGACGCTCGAGCAGGCGGTCGAGCGCGCGCCGAGCGCCGCAGGGGGCAGGGACGCCGTCGGCAGGGTGTTCGGCGCCGTCCGTGGCGTCATCGGCGGGATCGTCGGGTTCCTGACGATCCTGATCGTGACCTTCTATCTGCTCGTGGATTCATGGAGCCTGCACCAGACGCTGCTGCGGCTGTTTCCGCCAGCGGACCGCCCGCGGGTGGACGAGGCGGCGCGCGCGATCACGGTGAAGGTCAGCGCCTGGCTGGGCGGGCAGCTGCTGCTGGCGACGATCATCGGCGTGACGTCCGTGATCGGGCTTTGGCTGATGGGGATCCCGTTCTTCTACGTGCTGGCATTGATCTCCGCCGTGGGCGAGCTGATTCCGGTGGTCGGTCCGATCCTCGCGGCGATCCCGGCCATCGCCGTGGCGGCGACCGTGTCGTACCAGAAGGTCCTGATGGTGGTGATCTTCTTTCTGGTCCAGCAGCAACTCGAGAATCACGTGCTCGTCCCGAAGGTGATGGAGCGGCAGGTGGGCGTCAGCGCCGTCACGGTCATCGTGGCGCTGCTCATTGGCGGGAACCTCCTGGGCATCGTGGGGGCCCTCCTGGCCGTCCCGACAGCCGCCATCCTCCAGGTGCTCTTCATGGAAATCATGGAGATCAAGGAAAAGCAAACCTGAGCCCGTGATCTGCCGGGGGTCCGGTCCGAATTGGCATCCTCTTTGACCACCTCTCTTCCGTAGCGCGTGGTCGCCGCGAAAAGTACGCAGCGACCGCCAGACATACGGAAGGGCGAAGGGTGAAAGTAGGCACACCGCGGCGCAGCGGCCGACTCTTCGGAGACCTCGCGGTCGTCGTGTTCCTGCTTGCCCAGGCCTCTGATGGTGTGCTGACCTACATCGGCGTGTCCATATACGGCCTGGCGGCGGAGGGGAATCCGCTCATCGCCTGGCTGATGGCCGCACTCGGCGACGGCCCTGGCCTGGCCACCGCCAAGGTCACCGCCGGTGGATTTGGCGTCGCGCTGCACGTGGCCGGCGTCCACCGGGCCGTCGCCCTGCTGGCCGTGTTGTACCTCGTCGTTGCGATCGCCCCCTGGGTGACGATTCTCTATTTGCTGTAGGGGCCGGTTGCCGACCGGTTGCTGCGACATCGAGAGCGCAGCGTAGCGTTGCGGGTGGCGCCGGACGGGGCCGCCCCGCTTTGCGCGCAGCCCACATCCGTGACAAGTGCTTTTGGGGCGAGCACAAAGTGGGGCTGTCCGGCGACAGGACCCGCCACCGCGGAGCGGAGCGAACTCCCAGCACCTGTCCGCATTTATCAGTGCTCGCGGGGCCCCACCCCCGCTCGCTCTCGCTCGGCGGCCGCCCTGCGGGCGGCTACCTTCCAGCGCCTCGCTCGGGCCGCAGGCGCGCCCCCGAAATATACTGTCGGGATGCGAACCGATCCCCTCGCCTACCTCGGGCGCGAGCTCGACACACTCAAGGAACAGAACCTCTACCGCCGCCTCCGCGTCCTGGACGGGGAGCAGAAGGCCCACACCACCATTGACCACCGGTCCGTCGTCAATCTGTCCTCCAACAACTACCTGGGCCTGACGACGCACCCGCGGCTTCGGGAGCGCGCGCTGAAAGCGATCGAGGAGCTGGGTGTGGGGTCGGGATCGGTCCGGACCATCGCCGGCACCATGGAAATCCACATGGAACTGGAGCGCCGGCTCGCGGAATTCAAGCAGGTCGAGGCGGTCGTGGTCTTCCAAAGTGGATTTGCGGCGAACGCGGGGACCGTTTCCGCCGTCCTAAACAAGGAAGACGTGGTCATCTCCGACGAGTTGAACCACGCCAGCATCATCGACGGCTGCCGTCTGAGCCGGGCCACCATCAAGGTGTTCCCGCACAAGGACGTCGATGCCGCGCGCAAGGTGATCAAGGCCCTGCCGGCGGAGCAGCGCAAGCTGCTGATCACCGACGGGGTGTTCAGCATGGACGGCGACCTCGGGCCGCTGCCGGATCTCTGCGCCCTCGCGGAGGAAACCGGCTGCATCATGATGGTCGACGATGCGCATGCCAGCGGGGTGTTCGGGAAGAACGGCCGAGGGACCGTGGACCACTTCGGCATGCACGGCCGGGTGGACATCCAGGTCGGCACGCTGTCGAAGGCGATCGGTGCGCTCGGCGGGTACGTCGCGGGAAACCGGAACCTGATCGAGTTCCTGTATCACCGGGCGCGCCCGTTCCTGTTCTCCACGTCGCATCCGCCGGCCGTCGCCGCGGCGTGCATCGCCGCGCTCGACGTCTTGATGGAGGAACCGCAGATCATCGACCAGCTCTGGGAGAACACGCGCTTCTTCAAGGCCGGCCTCGAGCGACTGGGCTTCGATACGGGCCTGAGCGAGAGCCCGATCACGCCGGTGATCGCCGGCGACAGCGCGAAGGCCAACGCGTTGTCGGACCGGCTGTTCCAGGAAGGGGTCTTCGCGCAGGCGATCGGATTCCCCACCGTCGCGCGCGACAGGGCGCGTGTGCGAACGATCGTCACCTCGACGCACACGCGTGAGGATCTGCAGTTCGCGCTCGACAAGTTCGAGAAGGTCGGACGCGAGCTGTCGCTGATCGGTTGATCGGTACTCGGTGGTCGGATTCGGTGGTCGGACTGTCACGCAGCCCTTTCAGTGCGCCATCACCGTCGGACGTGTAGCGCAGCCCTTTACGGGCTGCCTGACAGACACCCATGAAACAACGGACCCAGTCGGACCGGGCGCGGGCGATCTACGAGCTCTACTCGCGCGACATCTCCGCCGAGGACCTGCAGCGGCTGTTCACGCACGACACGCGCGACGCCTATCGCTTCTTCACACGGGGTCTCGACGAAGAGGCGGTCAGGCTGCTGCCGTGGTGGAAGCAGGTCGGCATGCGTGTGCGCCAGATCTTCATGGCGTTCACGCTGAAGCTGCCGCCCGCGCGGCGCGCGCTGTACCTCACCTCGCTGATCGTCGCGCTGTTCGGCGTGATCCGCCTGTTTCGGGGCTTCGCGGCCGTGGACGTGCCGTTCGGGGTGCCGTTCATCCAGGTGGCCCTCGCGATGCCGGTCTGGGCCGACGGCACGTTCGCGCTGATCCTCAGCCTGCTGCTCCTGAACTTCCTCGTCCTGCTCGAGGTGGCCGACCGGCTGTCGCTGAAGGGTGAGCTCGAGGTCGCACGAGAGATCCAGCTCGCCATGCTCCCCGCCGGCACGTACAAGTCCGGGGACATCGAGATCTGCGGCGTCACGCGCCCGGCCAATACCGTCGGTGGCGATTTCTACGACGTGCTTCCGCTGCCCGACGGCCGGGTGATCCTCACCCTCGGGGATGTCGCCGGCAAGGGCAGCCCGGCCGCCCTGCTGATGGCCCTGCTGCTCGCCGTGTTACGGACACTCGTGGACGAGGACCTCGATCCGCCGGAGCTGATGCGCCGGCTGAATCTGCAGATCTGCCGGCACAGCCCCGCCTCGCGCTTCATCACCCTGTTCTTTGCGGTGTACTCCCCCTCGACGGGTGCGCTGACGTACGTGAATGCCGGGCATCTTCCTCCGCTCCTGCGCCGGCGCGACGGCACTTACGAGCATCTCGAAGGCACCGGCGTCGCGCTCGGCATGTTCGAGGGCTCGACGTACGCGTCGGCGGGCACCCTGCTGGGAACCGGGGATGCGCTCGTGCTCTTCAGCGACGGCATTACCGAGGCCGAGGATCCCGCCGGCCGGCCGTTGGAAGAGGCCGGCCTCGAGCAGGTGATCACCACCTATTCGGCCTTCACGGCCGCCGAGATCGGCACCGAGGTGCTGAGAGCGGTCGAGCGCCACGCCGACGATTCCCGGTTCGCGGATGACCTGACGATCCTGATTCTGAAAAGACACGACGCGGCGGCCTGAATCCGGGCACTGTACGGCCCACGCGCTTGAACACAAAGGACACCAAGGCCTCCAAGCGCACGAAGAGAGAACCCAATGAATTCTCTTGATGTTCTTCTTGGTGTCCTTGGTGCGCTTGGAGCTCCTAGTGCCTGTCGCCGTCTGGCCGTGTAGCGTGACAGCCGGACCAAGCCGGCCACCCGTAGGCCGGCCCTGCCGGGGCGGGGTCTAATATAGGCAACCCATGTTCCTGCCGGCTCTTCTCGCCATCGCGCTGCTCTCCTTGCCGCAGACACCTGCGCCGCGGCAGGCGGACGGGATCGACCGGCTCGTGAAGGCCATCGAAACAGCGGCGGCGGCCGGGGACGGTGTCGCCATCCGCGCCCTCGGTGTGGACGCCGCGGCGGCCGCGGAATTGGCGGACGCCCTGACGGCACCCACACCGACCCGCGTCGTGATCCATGAACGCGACCGCACGGCGGTCAGCGACGAACGGCACCGCCTCCTCCTCGAGGTCTTCTGGGAGCGCGGCCTCGAAGGGCGCCTGGGGACCTGGACGGTCGATGTGGCCGCGAACGGCGACACGGTGCGCATCGCCTCGGCCGCCCGAGTGACGCACGTGACCGGCCTGTACCGCCTCTCGCTCAACCCCGCGACGCAGTACGACATCCGCAACCTGACCGTGAACGCGCCCGACCTCGCGCTCCACGTCAGAACCGGCTCCGCCTTCGTCGCCGAGACCCCCGAGGGTGTCACCGGGGTCGTCCTGCTCGGACAGGGGACGATGCAGTTCTCGCCGCAGGACCGGGCCGAGCGGACGCAGGTGCGGATCTTCAGCAAGTCCGAGGTGCTCACCTCGCCGTTCGATGCCGTGTTCATCCGTGTCCGGCCGGAGGACTTCGAGCACAGGTTTCCCGCCGCAGCGCTCCGGCAGCGCGAGCCCTCGCCGCGCGACCTGCGCCGCGCCACCCAGATCTTCGAGGAATACGTCGGGCGCACGCTGCAGATCAACCTGTCGGACCTGAGCGAGGACCGATGGTCGATCACGCCGCAGCCCGGCGACTTCATTGCCGAGATCCGGACCCGGCGGTTCGGCAGCCTCACCTACACGCGGTCGCGCAACGACGCCGAGGACATCACGCTGTTCGACCGGCGCCGGCGCCGCAACATCTCCGTCTACGCCTCGCCCGAGAAGCTCGCCAGCCGCGGACGCTTCTACAGTGAAGACGACCTCGTGGACTACGACATCCTCGAGTACGAGCTCGACGCCTTCATTACGCCCGAGAAGCAGACCATCCAGGGCAACGCGCGTCTCAAGGTGAAGATCCGGGCCGCCGCCTCGACCAGCCTGACGCTGCGGCTCGACGAAGACCTGGTCGTCAGCGGTGTCTATTCGCCGGATCTCGGACGGCTGCTCCATCTGCGCGTCGTCAACCAGAATCTGCTCATCGTCAGTCTGCCGGGCGCGGCGCCGTACGGGTCGGAGCTGTGGCTCAACGTCCTCTACTCGGGGACGCTGCCGTCGCAGTTGCTCGACCGCGAGGCGATCGCCATCCAGCAGGACGTGCAGGAGCCGATCGCCCTGGCGCCCGAGCCCCGGTATCTCTACAGCGGCCGCCGCTACTGGTATCCGCAGTCCACCGTCACCGACTACGCACCGGCGACGATGCGGATTTCGGTGCCGGAACAGTTCGAGGTGATCGCGACCGGCAGGCCCGCCGGCCCGCCGGCGCCGGCGCCCGGCATCACCGGCGAGGGGCAGCGCGCGCGGCGCCGGTTCGTGTTCGTGAGCGATCGTCCGGTGCGGTATCTCGCCTGCGTCGTGTCGCGCCTGCGCGAGGTCGAATCGCGTCATGTGCCGACCGCAGAGCCCCCCGAAGGCGTCACCCTGCACGTGCAGGCGAATCCCCGGCAGGTCGCGCGCGCGCGCGGCGCCGCCGCCACCGCGGCGGAGATCTTCGAGTTCTATGCGGAACTCGTGGGCGGGGCGCCGTACCCCACCTTCACGTTGGGCTTTACCGAAAATGACGCGCCAGGCGGCCACAGCCCCGCCTACTTCGCCGTCGTCGATCAGCCGCAGCGGATGAATCTCACCTGGAGAGACGATCCGGTGAATTTCGACAACTATCCCTCGTTCTTCATGGCGCACGAAATCGCCCATCAGTGGTGGGGGCAGGCGATCGGCTGGAAGAACTACCACGAACAGTGGTTGAGCGAGGGCATGGCGCAGTACTTCGCGACGCTGTACGCCGAGCGGAAGCTGGCACCGGGCGTCCTGACGAACGTGTTGAGGCGGATGCAGCAGACGGCGATCAGGGCTTCACCCAAAGGCCCCGTCTATCTCGGCTACCGGCTCGGCCACATCGAAGCGGATGCCAGGATCTTCCGGTCGATCGTCTACAACAAATCGGCCATGGTGCTGCACATGCTGCGGCGCCTGATCGGCGACGAGGCGTTCTTCGCCGGCATCCGGACGTTCTACGCCGACTGGCAGTTTCGAAAGGCCGGGACCAACGACCTCATGGCGATCATGGAGAAAGCCAGTGGGCGGGATCTGTCGCGCTTCTTCGAGGCCTGGATCTTTCGTGAGGCGGTGCCCTCCGTGAAGTTCAGCTACCGCGCCGACGCTGCTCAGGTCGTCCTGCGGGTGGAGCAGCGCGGTGTGACGGCACCGCTGCCGATCACCGTTCGCCTGCAGTACCGATCCGGAAAGGTCGAGCACATCCTCGTGCAGACCGACGGCGCCGTGACCGAGCACCCCGTCCCGTTGTCCGAGCCCCTCCGGTCCGCGACCGCCAACAGCGATTACCAGGCGCTCGCCACAATGGTCCGATAGTCCGGACCGTTATAGAATTATCAGGTTATGGAAACGGTCACGCTGACGATAGACGGGCGTTCGGTCACAGTGGAAAAAGGCAGAACGGTCCTGCAAGCCGCCATCGAGAGCGGCATCAAGATTCCCTACTACTGTTACCACCCCGGGCTGGGCATCGACGGCTCCTGCCGTGTCTGCATCGTCAAGATCGAGAAGATGCCGAAGCTGCAGACGTCGTGCTCGACGCCGGTGGCCGAGGGCATGGTGGTGTCGACGAAGTCGCCGGACGTGGTCGAGGCACGCGCCAGTGTGTTCGAGTTCCTGCTCATCAATCACCCGCTCGACTGTCCCGTGTGCGACAAGGGGGGCGAGTGCCCGCTCCAGGACTTCTCGTACAGCTTCGGCCCGAACGAAAGCCGGATGGAGTTTCCGCGGCGCGTGTTCGACGGCGACGGCGTGAAGGCAGACGTCGATTTCGGTCCGACGCTGATGCTGAACCGGAACCGCTGCATTCTGTGCACGCGCTGCGTGCGGTTCATGAAAGAGATCGACACCGACGCGCAGATCGGCATCGCCGATCGCGGGTACGGCAGCGAGATCGCGACGTTCCGGGAGGAGGGGGTGCATACGCTGCTCTCCGGCAACCTGATGGACGTCTGCCCGGTCGGCGCGATCACGACGAAGGATTACCGGTTCAAGGCGCGTCCGTGGGACAACCCGGAGGCGGTCGATACGATCTGCACGCTGTGCGAGAAGGGGTGCAACACGACGGCGTGGATCAAGGCCAAGCCGGAGTGGGCCAAAGGGGCACAGCTCATTCGGACGACACCCCGGTTCAACCCGGAGGTCAACGGCTACTGGATGTGTGACATCGGCCGGTTCGACTACCGGTGGATCGAGGGGGATGAGCGCCTGCAGCGGCCGCTGGTTCGGAGCGAGCCCGTCCTGAGCGAGCGCACGCCCAGGGGCGGGGCGACCTGGGGCGAGGCGGGCGGCGTGCTGAACCCGACGGACTGGACCACCGCCCTCGAGAAGGTGGCCGATCGGGTCACGGCAGCCGGCAGCAGCAACCTGCGCTTCCTGATTTCCGCGCACGCGTCACTCGAGGAGCTGTTCCTGATCGGCAAGATCGGCGGATCACTGGGACTGCCGGAAGACGGCGTCGCGCTGAGCTGGCGCGCGCGCGTGAAGCCCCAGCCGCCGCGTGTGAAGTTCACGATTCCGCCGGTGGATGCGCCGAACGTGAATGGCGCGAAGGACATGGGGTTCCCGGTTCACGCCGGGGCCGACGGCAGCGCCGACTTGCGTGCGTTCCGCGGACAGGTGGAGGCCGGCAAAATCGCGGCGCTGTACGTGTTCGACCCCGGGCCCGAGGGATCACTCGGCGACGTCGCCTGGGTGATCGAAGCGAAGCGCACCGGCAAGCTGCCGCTGCTCATCGTCCAGGGCGTGTTGTTGACCGAGCTCGCGAAGGCGGCCGACATCGTGCTCCCGGGAACGGCCTGGGTGGAGAAGGACGCGGCCTACGTGAACATGGACGGCCGGCTGCAGGGGGCCTCGCGCGCGATTGCCGCGCCGGGCGAGGCACAGGAAGACTGGCAGGTGTTCGTGAACGTGGCGCTGGCGATCGGGGTGCCGCTGACGTATGCGAGCACCGCCGCCGTGCGTGCCGACGTCGCGGCCGCGCTGGCGGGAACCGACCAGCGGGAACGGTATGCGGGGCTGGCGAATCTCGCCTTCGCGCGTCCGGTCTCCGCGCGAACCTGGCTGCAGGCGTCGAATCCGTCCGAACGCTGGAAGTGGGACTTCATGTTCCAGGATCTGCCGCCGGTGAAGTTTGCCGGCATGCCCGGCACGGCCTCGCTGCTGAACGGCGTGTCGTTGAAAGAAATAAAGTAGGCATGTCCCAGGAAGTATCGCTGCTGGCGGCGTTTGCCGCCGGCTTTCTCTCCTTCATCTCGCCCTGCGTGCTTCCGCTTATCCCGGGGTACATCTCCTTCATCTCGGGGATGACGCTCGAGGAGATGCAGGGGCAGGATGGGGCGTCGGCGGCGGCCACGCGCCGGCACGTCCTGATCTCGTCGATCGCCTTCGTCCTCGGCTTCACCATTATTTTCGTCGCGGCGGGTGCCAGTGCGTCAGCGCTCGGCAAGTTCATGTTCGCCTACGCGCCTATCCTCGAGAAGGTCGCCGGCACGGTGCTGATCCTGCTCGGTCTTCACATGATGGGGGTCTTCCGCATCAAGGTCCTCGAGAGCGACAAGCGGATCCACACGCAGAAGAAACCGGCGGGCCCGTTCGGCGCCCTCGTGGTCGGGATGGCGTTCGCCTTCGCCTGGACGCCCTGCATCGGACCGATCCTGGGAGGCATTCTCGGCCTGGCGGCGTCGCGTGAGTCGGTGGCGGAAGGCATGCAGATGCTGGCGGTGTACTCGCTCGGCCTCGGCGTCCCGTTCCTGCTCACCTCCGTGGCGATCAACCGCTTCTTCACCGCCGCGGCCCGGATCCGGAAGCACTACAGGACCATCGAGCTGGTCTCGGGCGGCCTGATGATCGCCATCGGCCTCCTGATCTTCTTCGACCAGTTCAGCCTGATCGCGAAGTACCTGACCCCGTATCTGCCGACGTTTTAGTCTCGCTGGCGCTCATTCGCCTCGCCATTTGTGTGCTGCGTCGTAGTCTGGAAAGCTGTCGACTCTCGGCTGTCAGCTCCTGATCAGCAGGGCGCCCGGAAGGATCTCCACGTCGATCCGGCCCGAGGCGCGGCCGGGCTCGCCGTCCACGTGGAACTCCATCTCCCCCGCCGCTTCGATCACGGCGCGCGTGGCACGCCGCGTGGTCACCGGCGGCGCGAGCTGCGGGGCCCCTCTGGCGAGGTGTCGGGCGTGCCAGAACCTGGCCACGACATTGACGTCCTCGACGATGATCACGTCGAGCAGGCCGTCATCCAGTCGCGCGTCGGGCGCGATCCTCGCGCCCAGACCATACTCACAACCGTTGGCGAAGGCGATCAGCAGGGCCTTGTACTTCCGGGCCTCGCCATCGAGCTGCACGTCGTAGTCGAGCGCGCAGTACGTGCATCCTTCCCGCAGGCCGATCAGCACGTACGGCCAGCCGCCGCGTGAGCCCGCCGCACGCTGGTTGAACAGCGCCGCGACACGCGCGTCGAAGCCGATGCCGGCGATGTTGAAGAAGTACCGGCCGGCCATGCGGCCCGCGTCGATGGCGCGAGCTTCGCCGTCGAGTGCGACGGCAATCGCGCGTTCGGGGTCTCGAGGCACGCCCAGCGCGCCCGCGAGACCGTTGCCCGATCCGGCCGGCACGAGACCGAGCGGAATCGACGTGTGCAACAGCGCCCCGGCGGTTTCGTTGAACGTCCCGTCGCCGCCCCAGACGATGACGCTGGTGGCGCCGGCCGCGACGGCGGCCTCACCAAGCTCGCGTGCGTGTCCCTGTCGCGTGGTCAACGCGATCGTGACCTCGGCGTGCCGTGTGGCGGCGGCCGCCTGGATCATCGCCGCGCGCCGCGAGGCCGCGACGGGATCGGCGCCGGCACCCGAAACGGGGTTGATGATGACGTGGATCACGATAAATGAACTGCTATAGTAACCCCCGGTGGAGGACCTCTCATGAGAAGCCGCGCTGTACGAGTGACACTCACGCTTCTCGCCGTCGGCGCCATCGCCGCCGCAGCCTACGTCAACTGGACGATCCACACACGCGCCGCCGCCGAGGTTCAGGCCGCCGTCGCGTTCGATCGGACGCATGGCGTCGCCATGAAAGATGCGTACGACCTTCGATCGGCACAGCAGGCCTACGTCGCGGCAGGGCAGAACGAGAGATTCTGGTTCGACCGGGTGACCGTGGCGACCGAGTCTCTCCGCGCCGCGCTCGCGGCTCTGAGGTCCGCGACGACGTCGCAGGCGGCGCTCGCGGCGCTCGAGAGCGCCGGCGCCGCCATCGAGGACTTCGAACAGATCGATCGCCGCGCCCGCAAGTACGCGGCAGACGGACAGCGGCTGCTCGCCTCCGACCTCATTTTCTCGGATGGACTGGAAGCCACAGGACGGATCATCGCGGCCCTGGAAGGATCGGCCGGCGCCGACACGACGGCTCGCGGGACGGTGGCCGCCGAGACCGCCCGCCAGCAGACGCTGGCCGCCGGCGGCGCCGGGGTGGTGGCGATTGTCGCCCTGCTGCTGCTGACGCCCCTCGCCGCGGCGCCGGCGGCGCCGATTCAGGAATCTCGGCTCGCGCCAACGGTCGCCGCGGAGACCAACCAGGAGATCGAGCTCGGTCCTGTTCTGGACGAAGGGCTCGTCGAGGCTCTCCGGTCGACGACGGCCCCGGTGGCGCCGGCCATCGAGTTCGCTCCCCCGCCGCAGCCGGCCGAACTCCAAACCCTGGCGGCGGTCTGTACCGACCTGGCGCGCCTCTCCGATACCAGGCTGCTTCCGGAGATCCTCGAACGGACGGCGAGCGCGCTCGATGCCTCGGGTCTGGTCGTGTGGATCGCCGATCCGGACGGTAAGGAGCTGCTGCCGATCGCCGCGCACGGCTACCCGGACAGCGTGCTCGCGCGAATGGGATCCCTGAAGGCCGACGACGAGAACGCAACCGCCGCAGCCTTTCGCACCGGCCTGCTGCAGACCGTGAGCGCCGCCCCGGGCTCGAACGGTGCGATCGCCGTGCCGCTCCTGGCTCCGGGAGGCTGCCGCGGCGTGATGTCGGCTGAAGTCCGCAACGACGCGGAGAAGCAGCCGGCTCGACTCGCGGCCGCGTCGATTGTCGCCGCCCAGCTCGCAACGCTCGTCGGGCCCTCCGCCGCGCGCGCGCAGGAGCGCGGCGTCGCGGCGGTTGGCGGTCTAGACGTGTAGCGCAGCCCTTCTCGCGTCAGAGAATCGTCCGGGTCAACGAGCGTGTCTGCGACTCCACCTTCCCTTTCAGCGTCTGCGACTTCCGGTCGCGGACGATGCCGAGGGTGAATTCCCCACCCGACTTGACGCGCTGCATCTGGCGCCGCAGGGCGGCGGCATCCTTGACCGTCTCCCCGTTCACCGACACGATGACGTCCCCAGCCTTCACGCCGGCCTTCTCGGCGGCCGAGCCCTCCGCCACCGATGCCACGAGGACGCCGTCCTTGGTGCCGAAGTACTCGGCGAGCTGGTCCGACAGGCTGTTGACCGTCACACCCAGCGGATTGCCCATCACCCACACGAAACTGTCGAGGCCGGGCAGACGGGGCACCGGGGCGGGCCTCGCCGGACGCGCCGGCACGGGCGGCACCTTCAGGGCGTAGTCGCGCAGCATCTCCACCGACCGCCTGGCGTCGTCGTTGAAGATCCGCGTCATATCGGCCTCACGCGTCGTCAGGTTCAGTGACACCCGCTGCCCGTCGCGCAACACGGCGGCCGCGACCTGCCGGCCGGCCGGTGTTTCACTCACGAGCCGGGTGAACTGACGCACGCTGCGCACACGCTCCCCGTCGAACTCGACAACGACATCCCCGTTCCTCATCCCGGCCCGAGCCGCCGGGCTGTCATCCTCGACCGATTGGATGACGACTCCGCTCGTCGCCTTGACGTCGCTGTTTTCGACGTCGGCGACCGACACCCCGATCCGGCCGCCGCCCGTGGTGAAGATCTCGAGCGAACGCGGGGCGACCGCCGTTCTCTGTCCGTGGACCACCGGGGCCATGGCCGCCCCCGCCCCGGCCGCGGCGAGCAGGGCCGCCGACATTACCGCTGTCTTCCAGAACTTCATGAGAAACCCTCCAATAATCCCCGTTTTACCGGCTGGGCCGTCTCGTACCCAGCGCGAATCGAACAGTGTTTAAATTTTCTACATCGTTCACAAGTTGTCACCGTTGAGCCGTTGTGAGCCCGTGTTGAACCGTGGTGAACCGTGG
>JBBECO010000037.1:0-2988 GCA_040881785.1 Vicinamibacterales bacterium | reverse complement strand
TGAACCGTGGTGAACCGTGGCGAGAAAGTACCGGATGCCGTGGTGACCCGTGGCCCGACGTGGCGGCCTTTCTACGTACGGTCAGACGCAGCGGTGGCGGGAAACGTTGAGCATGCCGGGTGGTACAATCCGGCCCGAATGACCCCGCCGGACGACCTCACGCCCGACGTCGAGGAGACCGCCGACGGCGAGATGCTGGCCGCGATGCGCGAAGCGCGCAGCCGGTTCATCGCAGCGTTTTCTCTCCAGACCGCCTCCATCGAACAGCTCATCGAGGCCGTCGCTGCCGGCCAGGCGGCCGCGCGGGCAGACCTCCGGCACCTCATTCACCGCATGGCGGGCCTCGGCGGAACGATCGGATTTCCCACCGTGAGCGAACGTGCCTCCGCGCTGGAGCAGTGCGTGCGGGCAGACGGCGCGCTCGACAGTCAGGCGGCGCGAGGGCTGCTGCACGGGGTCCGGGAGGCGTTCGTTGACGACCTGACCAGGGCGCCGGAGTGGTCGGTGCCGGCGCACGGAGGCACCCGCGGGCTCTCGATCCTCGTCGTCGAAGACGATCTCGAGCAACTGGCGCTCGTCGCCGGCTACCTGAAAGCGGCCGGTCACCGGCCCAGAACGCTGTCCACGGGCGAGGGGGTGATCGAACAGCTCCGCGTCGAGCGCCCGGCGGTCGTGCTGCTCGACGTGGAATTGCCCGGTATGGACGGCTTCGCCATCTGCCGGCAGATCAAGGCCGATCCGGACCTCTCGGCCCTGCCGGTGATGTTCCTGACGACCCGGCAGAGCCTCGACGACCGGCTCACCGGTCTGACCCTCGGAGCGGACGATTTTCTCGCCAAGCCGGTTGACCTGCGTGAGTTGAAGCTGCGTCTCGAACGGCTC
Source organism: Vicinamibacterales bacterium (assembly GCA_040881785.1). Lineage (GTDB taxonomy): Bacteria > Acidobacteriota > Vicinamibacteria > Vicinamibacterales > 2-12-FULL-66-21 > JACDCA01. The sequence goes on along the minus strand of JBBECO010000037.1, from coordinate 2,106 downwards.
GCCGCCGGCGGCGGGCCCGTGGCGGCGCCCGCGTCGGAAGCGGGGCGCGAGCTCACGTACGAGGCATTCCTGGCCCTGGCGGCCGCACACCTCGAGACGTCGACGGCGGCACTGGCGCTGTTGCGCGTTCCGCCCGATACGGGGAACGCGCTCGAACTGCTGCACGGGGAGATCCGGCGGCGAGACATCCTCGGCCGCTACAGCGCGACGCACGTCCTCGTTCTGCTGTCCGGCATGACGGCGGCACACGCGTGCGCGCGCATGACGAGCATCGTCGAGACCATTTCGAAGGGGCGGGCGGGCGTCGCGGCGGGTGTGGCGGCCAGCGCCGCTCCGGGCGACAGTCTCCAGCGGCTGATTGCCGAAGCGGACGAGGCGCTGGCCGAGGCGAAGTATCTCGGGTTACCGGCGGCGGTCCGGAGCACGTCCGCCCGGGTGGCGCCGGCTGTCGCGGCCGCCGCGGTGCGATCGGTGGTCCTGGCCGACGACGACCCGGACGTGATCAGGATCGTGGACGCGCAGATGCGCGCCGATGGGTTCAGGACGACGGTGGCCTTCGACGGCGAACAGGCGCTGAAGGCCGTTCAGCAAGGGGGCGTGGACGTGCTCGTGCTGGATCTGATGATGCCGAAGATGACGGGCTTCGACGTGCTCGCGCGCATCCGCGCGCTGCCGTCGCGTCCGCGCATCGTGGTCCTGTCGGGCCGGGGCCGCGAGGAAGACGTGACGAAAGCGTTCGCGCTCGGCGCCGATGATTACATGAACAAGCCGTTCAGCCCGCAGGAACTGCGGGCGCGCATCGCGCGGCTCTTGAGGTAAATCCGATGACAGTGCTCGCCGCCCTTCTTCTCGCGGTCACGATCGCCACGGCGCAGGAACCGGAGCTGCGCGTGCAGGCCGAACGCCTCGCGCGCAGCGGGGCTCACGAGGAAGCCCTGCGGCGGTTCCAGGCCCTGGTCGCCGCCAACCCGGACGATCTGGCCTCGCGTCTGTGGATCGGCCGTCTGCACCTGATGATGGGGCACCCCCATCGCGCCGCGGCCGTCTTCGAGTCGGTCGTGGCGGCCGACAACCAGAACGTGGACGCGCTCATCGGCCTTGGCCTCGCGCTCACCGAGGCGGGTGACCGGCGCCACGCGGCCGATGCCCTGAACCGCGCCGAAGCGCTGGCGCCGGACCGCGTGGACCTGCTCGCGGCCCAGGGCAACCTGCACGCGGCATCCCGGCGCGAGACGCTGGCGCTCGCGTACTACGACCGCGCGCTCGTCACCGATCCGGCCAATACCGCGATCCGTGCGGACGCGGATGCCGTCCGCGCCCGGCGGGCGCATCGCGTGACGCTCGGGTACGATTTCCAGCGGTTCGATCCATCCGATAGCGAGCTGCAGGCGGGCCGCGTCGAAGTGAACGCGCGGCTGAACGACAGCGTGCGTCTCGTCGCCCGGGGTCAGGTGCTCCGGCACGAGGACGAGGACGAGAGCCGCGGCGGCGGCGGCGTGGAATGGCTCGTCCGCCCTGACCTGCGGCTGCGCGGGGGCGCGCAGGGGGGCAGCGACGTGTTCTGGCTGCCCGAACTCGATGCGTACGCTGACGCGACGTGGACCCGCGGGCGCGCGCACTGGACGGCGCGGCTCCATTTCTTCGACTTCGACGGCCTCGATATGTGGATCGGCGGGCCGGGCCTGGCCTACGACGTCACGCCGCGCACGACCGTGCGCGCCGAGTACCTGCGCGGACGCACGCGCGTGCCCGGCGGGTATGCCGACATCACCGACAGCGGCTCGATCGGCATCGACGGTCGCGTCCACGACCGGCTCACGGCGTCGCTGTCGTACAGCCGGGGGATCGACCGGCTCGACTGGATGACGCTGGACCGGGTCGGCGCCGGCAAGGCGAATACGCTGTCGCTCGAGGGCTCGGCGGACCTGACGCCGTTCATTGGCGTGGGCGCTGGATACGATTTGCAGGAGCGGCCGGGCGACATCCGGATTCACCGCGCGCGCGGCGTGCTCACGGTCCGTTTTTAATCCGAGGGGCGTCGCCCCTCGGATTCCCCTACACGCTCTCTCGCTCGCCGCTGCGCCGGCTCGCTCCGTTCGCGTGGGC
>JBBECO010000036.1:0-7650 GCA_040881785.1 Vicinamibacterales bacterium | reverse complement strand
GTCACCCCCTGCGCGTTGAACTCGCCGGTCAGCAGCGGCTGATCCCAGGACGCGGGCACGAACGACATCGCCGCCAGGTTGTAGAACTCCTGCGGCCGGGCCTCCTCGAGCACCTTGATCAGTGAGAGCTGGTCGAGCAGGTCTCCCGGGATGAGCGTGATCCGATCGAGCAGATGCTCGATCCGCCAGAAGTTCGTCGAGCTCGCCCGGCGGACCATGCCGAAGACTTCGTAGCCCTTGTCGAGGAGCAGCTCGGCGAGATACGAGCCGTCCTGCCCGGTGATGCCTGTGATCAGTGCGCGTTTGGCCATGGGATGAATCCGAATTATATGCGCGCGGCCGGGTGTCTGCGGCTACAGCAGCAACAACCGGCCAATTCGCGGCTGCCCGCCACGTACTAACCGCTGAGGACGCAAAGGGCGCAGAGTATTTTTAGGTTTAATTTCTCTACGTTCTCTGCGAACTCCGCGGTGGAATCGTGGCAGCGGCAGTACAGATGAGCTCCTGACAATGTCGGCGGTTCGATGACGGATCTGCAAGAGGATCCGGCCCCGCGAACCTGGTCCCTCCCTCGTTCATTACATTTTCCGAAGAATCCAGCCCCTCCCGCGCGTGCGCGGTCCGGGCACACTCGTTGCCCCCAGGCTTGCGATCCCGAGCTTCCCATTATGAAAAATCTCTCCCGATTGCTCCGGGCGATCGTCATCGCCTGCGTCTTCCTGGCCGCCGCATCGCCGGCCGCCGCGGCATCCTTCACCCTCGCGTGGGACGCCAACACCGAAGCGGACCTCGCCGGCTACATCGTCCACTACGGGACCTCCCCGGGCGCCTACGACCGCACGATGGACGTCGGCAGAACGACGACGTGGACGTTCGCGGAGGCGGACAATTCGAAGACCTATTACTTCGTGGTGCAGGCGTACAACACCGGCGGGGAGCGCAGCGCGTTCTCGGCGGAAGTTTCGGCGACCGTCACGGCCCCCGCGCCGGCTCCTGCGCCCGCGCCCGCACCGGAACCAGCGCCCGCGCCAGCGCCCGCACCCCCAGCGCCAGCTCCCACGGTGAGCGTGCCGAAGATGGCGGTGGACCTCCCGGCGAAGGACTCCACGGTGCAGCGCGACTTCGTGGTCGCCGGCTGGGCCGCGGATCTCGGCATGCCGGACGGCCCCGGCGTGGACGCGGTCCACGTCTGGGCGTACCCCGAGCCCCCTTCGACAGGCTCAGGGCAGGCGCAGCCTCCGGTGTTCGTCGGCGCGGCGAAGTACGGTCTCATGCGCGCCGACGTCGGCGCGGCCTTCAACGCGCCGCACGTGAGCCCCTCGGGATTCGCCCTGAACGTCTCGGGCCTCGCGGCGGGCACCTACGACCTCGTCGTCTTCGCGCGCAGCGTGATCGCGAAGGAATTCAACAACGCGAAGATCGTCCGCATCACGGTGCAGGCGCCGGTCTCACGCCCGATGATGGTGGTGGACACGCCGTCGGCCAACAGCACGATGACCGGCACGTTCGCGATGGCGGGATGGGCGCTGGACTTCGGCGCGGCGGCCGGCACGGGCGTCAGCGCCGTGCACGTGTGGGCGTATCCGACAAACCCTTCGACAGGCTCAGGGCAGGTGGCCCAGCCGATCTTCGTCGGGAAGGCCCCCGTGGGTCTCACGCGCAACGACGTCGGCGCCGCCTTCGGCACGCAGTTCACCCAGGCGGGCTATCACCTCAATGGCTCGCTGCCGGCGGGCTCGTATCAGCTGGTGGTGTTCGCCTACAGCTCGGTCGCGAAGGACTTCAACAACACGATCGTGGTCCCGATTAGGGTGAAGTAGCGCCGCTGCGGTGCTGGGTGCCAGTGCGCGGTGCGCAGTGCGCTGTGCTCGTGCTCGTGCTGCGTGCGACGTGCCGTGTGCTTATGCGAGGCGCTCGACGCGAAGGCCCGGCACCATCCGAAAGTGACGCTCGTCATCCGGCCCGACGAGCACGCCGAATCCCAGGTGCATCGCCGTCGCCGCTACGGCCAGATCGTTGGCGGGAATGAGCTGCCCGGCGCGGCTCAGGGCGGCAAACAACCGCGCCCATTCTTCGGCGATCGCCGCGCCGAAATCGATGACCGGCACGGCCGCGGCGAGCGCCTCGATCCGGCTGCGGCGTGTGGCCGCCCGCCTGGGACTGTCGGCGAGCAGCACGCCGACGCACAACTCTGCGTAGACGGCAGCCGGAAGAACGGCCGCTTCGCCAGCGAGCCGGCCGAGCACACCCTCCCAGGTATCGAGTCGCGCCGCGCCCCGGGGGATCGGGACTCGCTCGGCCGCAACGAGCGCACTGGTGTCGATCGCTAATCCCATGGATTGGCGGCGGGCCGGTCCGCCGTATTGACCCGCGCCAGATCCCCGGCGAGCGTCTTGTCGGTCCCGCGCGTGGCTGACCAGTGCGCGAGCGCTTCACCGACCGACACGTCACCGCCAGCCGGTTCCACGGGAAGGACACGCGCGATGGGGGTGCCGTTGCGCTCGATGAGGAAGGACTCGCGCCTGTACCGGATCCGCGCCAGTACATCGCCGAGGGTCCGGACAAGCTCGGTCGCTGAAATCACCCGTTCCATGATTACGTATTATACGTAATCCTGTACCATCTGCCACCGTTCACGTCCACGTTGGGAGTTTTTCCGCGTCGGGTATCATCCTTCAGTGACCGCGCCGCCCGCGGCCGCGCGCGTTGCGGTCGTCATCGTCAACTACCAGAGCTACCCCGACCTTCGCGACTGCCTCGCGTCTCTCGGCCACGCCGATCCGGCGATCACTCTCTGCGTCGTCGATCACTCCAGCCGTCCGGAGCCGGCGGACGAGATCGCGCGCGAGTTTCCGCACATCCACCTGCTGCGCGTGCCGGAGAACGAGGGCTTCGCGGCCGGCGTCAACCGCGGCGCGCGCGAGTGTGACGCGCCGTTCGTCCTGCTCCTCAATCCCGATTCGGTCGCTGACGCCGCGATGTGCGAGGCGCTCGCCGACTGGATGGACGACCACCCGCAGGTGGGCGCCGCAGGGCCGCGCATCCTCAACGCGGACGGCACCGTCCAGGCCTCGGCGCGCCGCTTTCCGAATCTGACGACCGCCATCGCGGGCCGCAGCTCCTGGCTGACACGGCACTTTCCGGGCAATCCCCTGTCGCGCCACAACCTTGCGCCGAGCCAGTCCCCGTCGAGCGCGCCGACGGAGGTGGACTGGGTCTCAGGCGCGGCGATGATCATCCGGCGCGCGGCGTACGAGGCGGTCGGCGGCATGGACGAGGGGTTCTTCCTCTACTGGGAAGACGCGGACTTCTGCCGCCGCCTGAAGCACGCCGGCTGGAAAACGATGTATGTGCCGGCGGTGGCGGTGCGGCACATCGGCGGCCGCAGCAGCCGCCATGCCGCGGATGCTTCGCTCGTGGCGTTCCACCGCAGCGCGTTCCGCCTGTTCTGGAAACACGCGGGTCCCGTGAAGCGGCTCCTCGCGCCGGTCGTCGCCGTGGCCCTCCGCGCGCGCCTCGCGCTGATGCGCCATCTGGTGCGCAGCGGCCGGAGATGAGCGAGCGATGACGAGATGTAACGCGCCGTTGGCGGGCTCCCGTCCGCGAACAGCCCCACTTTGTGCTCGCCCCAAAAGCGCTTGTCACGGCTGTGGGCTCCGCGCAAAGCGGGGCGGCCCCGTTCGCGGCCACCCACAAACGCGCGTTACATCTCGGAGGTAGGCTCCACTGGCAGACATGAGCGAGCAGGTAGACGTACTAGTCATCGGTGCAGGCGTCACGGGTCTCGCCTGCGCGGCCGAGATCGCGGCCACGGGCGCCACGGTGTGTGTCGTCGAACGCCACGCACGCGCGGGCATGGAGACGAGCACGCACAACAGCGGCGTCATCCACGCGGGCATCTACTATCCGGCCGGGACCTTGAAGGCGGCGCTCTGCGTTGACGGGGCCGGGCGGCTGTACGACTTCTGCGCGCGCCACGACGTGCCACACCGGCGCTGCGGCAAGCTGATCGTGGCCACGGACCAGGAGGAGCTGCCGGCGCTCGAGGCCCTCCACGCGCGCGGGACCGCGAACGGCGTGGCGCTGGAGATCGTGGACGCGGCGTTCGTCCGCCGCCGCGAGCCGCACGTCCGCGCAGTCGCTGCCTTGTGGTCCCCGGCGACGGGCATCGTCGAGCCCGAGGCGCTGGTCGCCGCCCTGCGCGCGCTGTGCCTCTCGCGGGACGTCATCTTCCTCCCCGGCACCACCGCACTGCGCGGCGAACCCACCGCCGACGGCATCGTCGTGCGCACCAACGCGGAGGAGATCGCGGCCACGACGGTCGTCAACGCCGCGGGCCTCTACGCCGACGACGTGTCGGCCGCGCTTGGGGGCGAGGCCTTCAGGATCTATCCCTGCCGCGGCGAGTACGCGGAATTGACGACGGCGAAGCAGGGGATGGTGAATGGGGCGGTGTATCCGCTGCCGCACGCCTCGGGCCACGGGCTGGGGACGCATCTGACGAAGACCACCTGGGGATCCGTGCTGGTGGGACCGACGATCCGCTACCAGGCGCGGAAGGATGACTACGAAGAGGATCGCCTGAGCGTGGACGCGTTCCTCGAGCCGGCGCGCGTCCTGCTGCCGGAGCTCACCGCCGCGGACCTTCGGCTCGCGGGCTCCGGAATCCGCGCCAAGCTGCATCCACCGGAGGAATCGTTCGCGGACTTCATGATCCGCCGCGATCGCCAGGTGCCGGCGCTCATCCACGCCGCGGGGATTGACTCGCCAGGGTTGACGTCGTGCCTGGCGATTGGCCGCATGGTCGCGCGCCTGCCGTAGACGGTGGCAGCGGAAGCGTCACCGCCGTACCGATGTGCGCGCGCCGCGCAGACGCCGGGACTCCATCAGCCCGCCGGCGCCGCGGCCTAACGCGCGGAAAAACGCACCTCCGGCGCGTACCTTACGATGCGGCTCCGGCTCGGGTGATCCGAGAGCCGGTGCCCAATCGCTTGGTTAGTGGGGTGATCCGGACGCTGTTGGCGAATCAGCGCCTTCGCCGATCGAAACGCCTGCGGTGCGTTTTTCAGAACTCACCCACCTTCGCCTCGCCGATGCATGTCGGAGGCGAGGCTTCGGCGGGCGAGGAGCGCGCTGGCCGCATCGCGCCTGCGGCCTGATGGAGCCCCGACGCCCGTCGCGGCGCGCCCGGACCCGCCATTCGACCCGCCGCAGCTGCCACCGCGGATCGGCACGAGCGCGGTGCGCGGATCAGGCAGCAGGGATGCGCGCTCGCGAGCGACCTTGAGCGGCGTGAGTGTAGCGCAGCCCTTTATGGGCTGCCGGGTCTGGCGGCGGGCTGACGTGGTCCCGCCGCGTAGTGGCACCGCTGCCAGCGCTGATGGAGTCCCGGCGTCTGCGCGGCGCGCCGTTCCGCCTCGGCGGCGCCGCGGAGCTGATATGGATCCGCCGCTCTGGCGGCCACCGCCACGCGGCCGGTCGCCATGATAGATTTACCCTTTTCAGCCCGGAGGATTCATGAAAGGTGATCGCATCGCCCTCATCGCAGGGGTGGCTGTCGTGCTGCTGCTCGGCGGGTGGTGGCTCTCGTCGCGCGGCAACGGGGCGAAGTCGGTGGATCTCGTGGCGACGCTCGGCACGGCCACGAGGTCGCCGGCCGAGGCGACGATCGAGGCGACCGACGCCACGATCAACGGCGAGTCGCTGCGGGCGATCTCGGCGACGCCGCCGACGCGGATCACCTGGAAAGTCCGCATCCCCGACAACGCGTGGCTGCGCGTGTCGATGGGGATGAAGGAAGAGTCGTGGACGCAGGAAGGCAACGGCACGCTCTTCCTCGTCGGCGTCTCGGACCTGAAGCGGTTCGACGAGCTGTTCACACAGCACGTCAACCCGTTCGGCAATCCCGGCGACCGCAAGTGGATCCCGGTGTGGGTGGATCTCTCCGCCTACGCGGGTGAGGAGGTCGAGCTGATCCTCAACACGCGCAACGGCCCGCCGGAGCCGCCGGAAGCGGCCGGCGACAATCGCAACGACCTGGCTCTCTGGGGTGCACCCGCGATCGTCGTCCGATGACCACACAAATCGCCGTGCCGCTCCTGGACCTCGAGGCCCAGTACCGTCCGCTCCGCGGCGAGATCCTCGCGGCGATCACGCGCGTCTGCGACAGCCAGCGCTTCATCCTCGGCCCTGAAGTCGACGCGCTCGAGCGCGAGCTCGAAGCGTCGATGGGGGTCGCGCACGCGATCGCGGTCTCGTCGGGCACCGACGCCATCCTCGCCACGCTGATGGCGCTCGGCATCGGCCCGGGCGACGAAGTGATCACGCCAACTTATTCGTTCTTCGCGACGGCCGGCTGCGTGGCGCGCCTCGGCGGGACGCCGAAGCTCGTGGACATCGATCCGGCCACCTACAACGTGGATCCGGAGGCGGTCCGCGCCGCGATCACGCCGCGGACGAAGGCGATCATCCCGGTCCATCTCTATGGACAGATGGCCGACATGACCGCGCTGCTCGAGATCGCGAACGAACGCGGGATCCCGGTGATCGAAGACGCCTGCCAGGCGATCGGATCGGCCTACCAGGGACGCCAGGCAGGGACGCTCGGCGCCGCCGGCTGCTTCTCGTTCTTCCCGAGCAAGAACCTCGGCGCATTCGGGGACGCGGGACTCATCACGACCAACAGCGACACGCTCGCGCACGAGCTGAAGCTGCTGCGCAACCACGGCGCCGAGCCGAAGTATTACCACAAGCGGATCGGCGGCAACTTCCGCCTGGACGCGCTGCAGGCGGCGGTGCTCCGCGTGAAGCTGCCGTATCTCGGCGAGTGGACCGAGGCGCGCCGCGCCAACGCACGCCGGTACGACGAGCTGTTCGCCGCTGCCAACCTCCGCGACGTCGTCCTGCCGACAGAAGCTCCCGGGCGCCGTCACATCTTCAACCAGTACGTCGTCCGCGTGCCGAACCGCGACCGCGTCCGCGCGCAGCTCACCGAGCGTGGGATCGGCACCGAGATCTACTATCCCGTCCCGTTCCACTTGCAGGAGTGCTTCGCCTCGCTCGGCCACACGCGCGGCGACTTCCCGCACAGCGAAGCGGCGGCCGACTCGACGATCGCGCTCCCGATCTACGGCGAGCTGACGCTCGAGCAACAGCAGGCGGTCGTGGCCGCGCTCGGCGAGGCCCTGCGCGCCTAATGCGGGTTTTGGTGACTGGCGCCGCCGGACAGCTCGGCGGCGCGATCGTCCAGCGCTTCCGCGCCACGGCCGACGTCATCCCGCTCACCCGCTCCGACCTCGACGTCACCAGTGACACCGACGTCGCGCGAGTCGTCCGGGCCGAGCGTCCTGACGTCATCATCAACTGCACGGCCTACAACCACGTGGACGATGCGGAGGAGCAGGCGGCGGCGGCGCTGGAGGGGAATGCGTTTGCGGTGCTGGCCCTCGCACGCGCGGCACGTGACGCCTCGGCGCTCTTCGTCCACTACGGGACCGACTTCGTCTTCGACGGCACCGCGACCGAGCCGTACACCGAGACCGACGCGGCGACGCCCGAGAGCGTCTACGGCATGTCGAAGCTGCTCGGCGAGTGGTTCGCGGCCGACGCCACGGACCACTACGTCCTGCGCGTCGAGAGTCTCTTCGGCGG
>JBBECO010000035.1:0-1345 GCA_040881785.1 Vicinamibacterales bacterium | reverse complement strand
CGGAGAAGACACTGCCGTCGGATCTGCCGGAGCCGGCCTTTGGCCGGCGTTGCGCGCAAAGCGCGTCCGGCAGATCCTCCCCTGTAGCGTGCTTCCTCCGTTGCCGTCTCCGTTAACTCCGTTTCTCCGTTGTTGATCCGTTGCCCCCGTAACCTCCAAGGCTCAGATTTCAGCCTAATTCACCGTCCGCTCACGACTCCTGAGCCGTCCGGCCGCTATCCTGCGCCTTATGAAGCGTATGGCGCCTCTCTCCACTGTCATTCTTTGTTCGGTGCTCTGCCTCGGGGCCTCACTCCCGGCGCAGGCGCAGACCACACTGCCCGCCGCGCCGGCGCAAGCCGGTGAGGTCGAGCTGTACGAGCTCGTGTTGAAGGACGGCTCCAGGCTGTTCGGCACCATCGAGCGCCAGGACGACCAGCAGGTGGTCTTCCGGACGCAATCGGGCGCGACGATCACGGCACTGCGGCTCGACATCGTCTCGCTACGCGTCGTGAAGGGACGCCTCGAGCAGGGGGAATTCGTCCGCACGGACCTGCACCGCAGCCGGCTCTTCTTCGCGCCGACCGGACGGTCGCTCGAAAAGGGTCAGGTGTCGGTCGGCGTCTTCCAGTTCATTGCGCCGTTCGTCCAGGTCGGCGTGACCGACAATTTCTCGATCGGCGGCGGCACGCCGCTCATTTTCGGGATCGAGGATTTCGACCGGCCATTCTGGGTGACGCCCAAGCTCCGGGTCTTCAACAGCGAGATGGCGCAGGCGTCGGTCGGCGTCCTCCACGTGTTCGACACGAGCGAAGGGGACAGCGCCGGCATCGCGTACGGCGTCGGCACCTTCGGCACCAGCGACAACGCCGTGACGGTCGGGGCCGGACTCGCCTACTCCGGCGACAGCCGCGGCGGCATCGTCATGGTCGGCGGCGAGCGCCGGGTGCATCGCAGCCTGAAACTGATCACCGAGAACTACGTCTGGAAGAACGGCGACGGGATCCTGTCGGGCGGCGTGCGCTTCATCGGCGAGCGCCTGTCGGCCGACCTCGCGCTCGCCACCCCGTTCGGGGTGGGGGACGCGTGGGTGTTTCCGGTGGTGAATTTCGTGTACGTCTTTTGACCGCCAGTGCCACTGAACGCACCGACGGTCACGGCAGCCTCCGGCTGGCACGACGACTCGACGACGCGACGGCACGACGAAAGCATTTGGCTTTCAGTCTTGAAGCCTTAAGAACGTCGTGTTCGTCGTGTCGTCGCGTCGTCGTGCATGCCGAAGGCATGAGAGCCGGGAGCCCGTGCAGTCGTGACAATCAGCGCGCCTTCGTGGCCAGCGCCTGCAAGATCTCCTGGAACTCGCGCC
>JBBECO010000034.1:0-7881 GCA_040881785.1 Vicinamibacterales bacterium | reverse complement strand
GGCGCGCACTGGTTTCAAAGGCGCGCGCTGGCGAGCGAAGGCTGGTGCGCCCGGAGGGTCTCGAACCCCCGACCCCCGGTTTAGGAAACCGATGCTCTATCCTGCTGAGCTACGGGCGCGGAATCTGTCATTTTACCGTATGCGTGACGTCTGTCGCAGCCGGACGTCCCGCGGCGGTCAATACTGCAGAATCGAGGTGACCTGCTCGCGCGGCAGCTTCGCCCGGCCGTCGAGCGCCAGCAGTTCGATGAGGACCGCCACCCCCTCCACCTCGCCGCCGAGCTGCCTGACCAGACTGACGGCCGCGGCCGCCGTACCGCCGGTGGCCAGCAGATCGTCCACGATCAGCACGCGCTGCCCGGGTTCGATGGCGTCGTTGTGCATCTCGAGACTGTCACTGCCGTACTCGAGCGAATAACTGGCCTGGATCGTGGTTGACGGCAGCTTGCCCACCTTGCGCACCGGGACGAACCCGGCGCCGATCCGGTCGGCGACCGCCGAGCCCAGAATGAACCCGCGGCTCTCGATCCCCACGACCAGGTCGATGCCCCGCCCCTCGAACGGGATCGACAGGGCATCGATCGTGATGCGCAGCCCCTGCGGGTCGCGCAGCAGCGTGGTGACGTCGTAGAACAGGATCCCGGCTTTCGGAAAATCCGGCACGTGCCGGATCTTGGCTTTCAATGTCTCCATCAAGGCCTCAGCGGATGAAAAACCCGGTCGCGCGACCCGTGGGCGCCGCCGGTTCGACGTCGAAAGCTTCGATGCGGGCCCCGGCCGGTCCGCGCCGCAGTTTCAGCTCCACGCGATCGACGGCCGCCTGGTCCCCTTCGACCTGCGCCTCGACGCCCCCGTCGGGAAGATTCCGGACGAACCCATGCACCCCTTCACCCGTCGCGGCGTCCTGGGCGAACATCCGGAAGCCGACCCCCTGCACGCGGCCGGCAATCAGCAAACGGCGAGCCACGATCATCTCATGCGCTCCGCTCCACCGTCACCTCGACGACGCCTACCGGTTCGTCCACGACGACGAAGAGCTCGTCAGGGTTCTCGGCGCCGGCGGCGAACAGGTCCGCCGGCCGGTACGGCCGTTCGTGAAACGTGAGCGTGATCTCGGAAATGTCCTCGCACGTCGCCAGGATCACGTCGGCGATGGCATACAGCACGTGCTGCACCGACTGGCTCTCGTGCCAGGCGAACGTCTCGACCACGGCGTTGCGGACCGCCTGGCGATAGACGCTGAAGGTCACGTCGCCGCTCGTGTACGTCCACCGCGCCGAGAGCACGCCCACCAGCAGCGGCTGCAGGCCGTCCGACAGTCCATCGTCGGGCTTCGCGCCGCGCCCCGGGGCGAAGCCGGCGCTGCGCATGAGCGTGAGCTGGTCGATGCCCCCGACCACCGACGTCTGGCGGCCGTTGCTGGTGATCACGGCCGTTCGCTCCTCCAGCGAGCCCATCACGAAGGTCTGCGCCTGCGTCCGGCCGCCGGCCTCCAGGCGCTGCCACTGCTGCTCGACGACCTCGACGCGCACGCGGGAAATGCGGGACTGCCGTTCGAGGACCTCGGTCGCGAGCGCCAGGCCCAGCGATTCGATTTCATCCGCGCCGTGACGGCGCGCCGCCGCGTGCACGAGATTCTTGATCGTCTCGCCGGGCAGCAGGCCCTCGGTCTGCCCCTCGACGAATGCGGCCGCAAACGCCCCTTCGAACCGGAACGACACGGTGAGGTCCCGTGGGTCGTGCCGGTCGCCCCGGCGGACGATACGCAGCATGCGGAGGCGCGACTCCCCCTGGCTGCTCGCCGTGATCTTCGCCGCCGGAGCGGTCAGATCGCGCCTTTCACAACGGCGAGCCCCGCGCGTTCCAGCTGCGTGTTGAACGCCGCCAGGTCCGTCTTCACGAGCGCATCGAGTCGCGCGAGCTCACGATCGAGACGCGCGGACAGCTCCGTGAACACCGCCACCGCCTGGTCGGTCGGGCGGTAGTCGCCGCTCTCGACGGTGCCTTGCAGGGCGGCGAGCTTGTTGTTCAGGCGGATCGGGAAGTTCAGCGGATCCTGCCCGCTGCGCAACCGGTGCTGGTAGATCTCCCCTTCGACCGCGGTCAACTTGTCGATCAGGGTCTGCCCCGCCGTCTTGAGGTCCGCGCTGCTCGCCTTCCCGGCGCGCTCGGTGATCTGTTGCTTGAGGCCGCGGATCCGGATCACCGCGCGGTTGGCCTCCGACACGCGGTCGCTGATCTGCTTCGCGAGGGCGAACTGTGCCTGCAGGTCGGCGTCGGTCACGCCGGGGACGGCGGCGTTCCGCCGGATCTCGAAATCCTGCGTCTTCGTCACGCCCGCCGCGGTGACGCGCACCTGATACCGCCCCGGCGCCGCCGCGGGTCCGCGCGTGCTGGCGGCCCACATGATCATCCCGGGGAAATCCACCGCGTTCGGATACCGCATGTCCCAGGTGAACCGGTTCATCCCCTTCGTGGCGGTGACGCGCGGCGCGGGTCCTCCCCGTCGCGGGCCCTCTTCCTCTTCCTCCATTTCCGCCGGCCGCTCGGCTGGCGGCGGCGCCGACGGCGGACCGTCGTAGGTGCGGATGACCGCGCCGCCCGGATCGAGGATCTCGATCGTCACCTTGTCGGCGGGCTTCGCGAGGTAGTAATCGATCATGACCCCGCGCGACACCGAGCGAACGGCGTCGGCCGGATCGAACAGCACCAGCGCGTCGTTCGTCATCGCGGCGCTGGCCTGGCGCAGCACCGAGATGTTGTCCAGCACGTAGAAGGAGCGGCCGTGCGTGCCGATGACGAGGTCGTTGTCCTTCACCTGGATGCCGTGCACCGGCGTCACGGGCAAATCGAGCCGCAGCGACTGCCAGTGCGCGCCGTCGTCGAACGACCCGTAGATGCCGTTCTCGGTGCCGAGGAACAGCAGTCCTTTGCGGACCCTGTCTTCGCGGATGGCGCGCGGGAAATCGTCCCCGGGAATGCCGGCGACGATCTTCGTCCAGCTCTTCCCGTAGTCGGATGTCTTGTACACGTACGGGGCGCGATCGCCGCGTTGGTACCGGTTCCCGGCGAGATACGCCGTGCCGGCGGCGTGCGGCGACGCGTCGATGAGGCTGACGCGGGTGAAGTCCGGCAGCCCGGGCGGCGTCACCGGCTCCCACGTCTTCCCGCCGTTCCGCGTGATGTGCACCAGGCCATCGTCGGAACCCGCCCAGATGACGTTGCCGTCCACGGGGCTCGGCGCCAGGGTGAACACGGTGGCGTAGGTTTCGACGCCGGTCTGATCGAGCGTAATGGGGCCGCCCGAGGGGCCCATCGTCGCGGGATCGTGGCGCGTGAGATCGGGGCTGATCTTCTGCCAGCTCTGACCCTCGTTGGTCGAACGCCAGACGTGCTGCGACGTCACGTAGAGGACGTTGGGGTCGGTCGGCGCGACCACGATGGGAAACGTCCACTGGAAGCGCTCCGTCATGTCGCTGGCGGAGTGCCCCATCGGATTGTCAGGCCAGACGTTGATGTTGCGGCGCTCGCCGGTGCGCCGGTTGATCCGCGTGAGCAGCCCGCCGTAACTGCCGGCGTAGAACACGTCGGTGTCTTCCGGATCGGGCGCGATGTAGCCGCTCTCGCCCCCACCCACGGCATACAGCTCGCCGCCGGTGCTCGGCACGCAGGCGGTACTGTTGTCCTGCTGCGCGCCGCACACGTGGTACGGCACGTGGGCCGTGGTGAACACGTTGTAGAACTGCGCCGTCGGAAAATCCTGCTCGGTCCAGGTCTCGCCGCCGTTGAACGAGACGTTGGCGCCGCCGTCGTTGCTCTGTCCCATCCGCTTCGGATCGTTCGGCGCGATCCAGAGATCGTGATTGTCGCCGTGCGGCACGCGGATGCCGCGCAGTGTTTTGCCGGCGTCCGTGGAACGGTAGAACGACACGTTCAGGATGTACACCGTGTCTTTCGCCTGCGAATCGGCGTAGACGCGCGTGTAGTAGAACGCCCGCTGCCGGATGTTGCGGTCGTCGTTGGCCAGTTTCCAGGTCGCCCCGGCGTCGTCGGAGAGGAAGAGGCCCCCCTCGGTCGCCTCGATGATCGCGTAGAGCCGATTCGAGTCAGCCCCCGACACCGTGACGCCGATCTTGCCCCAGACAGGTTTTGGGAGCCCGGCGTTCTTCGTCAACTCGGTCCATGTCGCGCCGCCGTCGGTCGTCTTGAACAGCCCGCCGCCAGGGCCGCCGCTCGAGAGCGAGTGCGGCGTGCGGAAGACCTCCCAGAGCCCGGCGTACATGACCTCCGGGTTCTTCGGATCCATCACCAGATCCACGGCGCCGGTCTTGTCGTCGCGGAACAGCACCCGGTTCCAGGTCTTGCCGCCGTCGGTGGACTTGAACACGCCGCGGTCCGGCGTCGAAAGGTACGGATCGCCGAGCGCCGCGACATACACGATGTCGGGGTTGGACGGGTGCACGCGGACGCGGCCGATCGCGCGGGTCTTCTCGAGCCCGACGTGCGTCCAGGTCCGTCCGGCGTCGGTCGTCTTGTAGACGCCGTCCCCCTGGATGATGTTGCCGCGTAACTGCGTCTCCCCCATCCCGGCGTAGACGACGTCGGGATTCGACTCGGAGACGGCGATCGCCCCCACCGACGAGGACGTGAAGAAACGATCCGAGACCGGCCGCCAGTTGGCGCCGCCGTCCGTCGTCTTCCACACGCCGCCGCCCGTCGCGCCGAAGTAGTACTCCATCGGACGCTTGGCGCTCCCGGCCACGGCCTGCGAGCGCCCGCCGCGCGCGGGACCGATCGACCGCCAGCGCAGCCCCGAGAGCAGCGAGGCGTCGACGCCCTGTGCGGGCTGTGGGGGCGCCGCCGGGGTTTGTGCGATGCCGCCGCTCGTGCCGAGCAGCAGGCCGATTACAAGAATAGCAAGGAGATGTTTCAGGCGGTTCATGACGTGTTACTCCAGAGTAAAGGTCCGGCGAAATGCTAAACCAATGCATCCTGTAGTGGAAGGAGACGCCACACAGCATGACATAGCACGACCGTTTATTAATAGAATCAACGAGTTACGAGCGGGCATGGCTTGTGCTCAAGCTGGAACCAGGAGGGGAACGATGCTATTTACGATCGCGGTGATCCTGCTGGTCCTGTGGCTGCTTGGCCTGGTCAGCGGGTACACAATGGGTAACTTCATCTACGTGCTGCTGGTGATTGCGCTGGTCCTGTTCGTGGTGGGGCTGGTGAGCGGTCGGCGCACAGTCTGAAGGCGCCTGTAACGCACTGAGTCGCTGCAATCGGCCAAGTGGTTGGCCTGCTAGTCAACCGCTTGGCCGATCTCTTGCCCCGCTTCCGGCTGTTTCATCGAATTTCCCAGTAAATACGTGTGTCCGGCCGCAGGTCGCGCGGTACAGCGGTTGCTCTGTTTACGTCAGAGTCCCACACCCCCTTGGGCGGTGGGCAGTAGACAGCAGGCGCCAGACGGCAGTGAGGTCTCCTCCGGGCCCCCGCTGGCCGGCTTGCAGCGCCGGCACTGGCGACGTCACCTGCTGTCTACTGACCACCGCCCGTTTTTTGTCTTCCCCCACCTCCCCAAGGCTTCGGCGAGGCAGGCTGTGGCTCTATTCGATGCGCGGCGGTTCGTTGACGACCGCCCAGAACCCTCCCAGCATCTTCACCGCTTCGACGAAGGCCTGGAAGTCCACCGGCTTCACGACGTACGCGTTCACGCCCAGTGAGTAGCTCATGACGACATCCTGCTCTTCGCGGGAGGAGGTCAGGATCACGACGGGCAAGGCACGCAGTTCGGGGTCTCCCTTGATGATCCGGAGGACCTCGAGGCCGTCCACTTTCGGCATCTTCAAATCGAGCAGGACGACAGCGGGCAGTCCGGGTTCGCGGTTTACGAACTCTCCGCGACGGTACAGGTAATCGAGCGCCTGCGCGCCGTCGCGCACGACGACGATGTCGCCGGCGAGGCCGGTGCCGCGCAGCGCCGCCTGCGCAAGCGCCGCGTCGTTGGCGCTGTCTTCCGCCAGCAGGATCCGCCTGGCGTCAGCCAAGGGCGGCCTCCGTCTCCATGGCGGCGGGCAACGCCACGTAGAACGTTGCGCCCTGCCCCTCGACCGCCTCGGCCCAGGCCCGGCCGCCGTGGCGCTCGACGATGCGGCGCACGTTTGCGAGGCCGATGCCGGTGCCTTCGAACTGTTCGGCGGGATGGAGCCGCTCGAACACGCCGAACAGCCGCTGCGCATACCGCATGTCGAAACCCTCGCCATTGTCCCGGACGTACACGACCACCTCGCCTGCCGCGCCGGGGACGGTGCCCACTTCGACGCGGGCGGACGGCTGCCGGGCGGAATACTTCACGGCATTCGACAGCAGGTTGGTGAGCACGAGGCGCAGCAGCGACGGATCGCCATGCGCCGCCGGCAATGGATGAATGTCCCAGGTGACGTGGTTCGCACCGGTCGCATTGATGACCTCCTGCCGGGCCTCGCCAACGAGTTGATTGAGGTCGACGGGCCGCTGCTCGAGAGGAGCGCGGCCGATCCGTGAGAACCCGAGGAGATCGTCGATGAGCTGGCCCATCCGCGCGGCGGCGTCGCGGATCGTCTGGAGGTGGCCGCGGGCCTCGGGCCCGAGCGCCGGACCGGCCGATTGCTCGAGCAGGGACGTGAATCCCGAGACGTGGCGCAGTGGCGCGCGCAGATCGTGCGACACCGAATAGCTGAAGGCCTCGAGCTCCCGGTTGGCGGCCTCGAGGCTGGCCGTGCGCTGCGCCACGCGCTCTTCGAGCCGTTGATGCGCGTCGGCGATGCGCGCGGCCATCGCGTTGAACGCATGACCGAGGCGTCCGATCTCGTCCTCGCGATTCACCCGCACCCGTTCCGACAGGTCGCCGCCGGCGATGGCCTCCGACGCGTCCGCCAGGGCGTGCAGCGGCCGCGTGATGCGCGAGGTCACAATCCAGACCAGGGCCGCGACGCCAACCACGCACAGGAGCCCGATCAGCAGCATGCGCTGCATGAGGGTTCTCGCCGGCGCCACGACCGCCTCGCGCGGAAACTCGACCCACACCGCCCAGGGGGTGTCGTCGATCAGCCTGAGGGCGCCGACTTTCCGTCCTCCGCCGGCGGGGCGATATTCGGCGATGCCCGAGGCGTCGCGGGGAACGAGCGGCGCGGGCCGGAGTTTCGCAAAATCCGTCCACACATCGTCGTGCCGGTTCCCGATCGCCATCGCGCCGCCGCTGCCGATCAGGCGGTTCAGCGTCTCGGTGTTCTGGCCGCCGGTGAGCTGGCGTCGCACGACCAGTGCGGCGCCGGATGTGTTCGCTCCTGCGGGTGCGCCGCCCGTGCTCGCCAGCGGCTCGATCGGCGCGCGGATCTCGTAGGTAACAGTCTCGCCGTCCGCGCGGAACGGTTCGATGCCCGGGGAGATGTCGGTGTGGTCCGCCGCGGCTCGAGCCGTCTCGGGCACCGCGAGGAGCCTGCGTCCCTGGGCATCGCGAATTTCGAGCGCCGCGGCGGAGGTTTTCCGCCCGGCGAGCGCCAGCCGCGCGTTCTCCCGCATTGCGGCCGAGGGGGTCGTGGCGAACTGCCGGACGGCCGCGAGCGCCGCCATGCGCTCGGCGTCGGTGCGATTGCGCCCGACGCTCTGCGCCAGCAGCTCCGCGAGCTGGTCGGTGGCCGCCGCGGCGCGATCGCCGGCGGCGGCGACGAGCTCTTCCTCGAGCATCCGCGTGGTGGCCCAGAGAAAACCCGCGAAGGTCAGCACCAGGATGGAGGCGATCGCCAGCGGCAGGCGCAGGCGGAGCGATTTTCGCCGGGAAACCGGGTGTGCATCCATTCGACAGATGAGCTTACTGCGCCCGCAAGGGTTTCACAATTC
>JBBECO010000033.1:0-7947 GCA_040881785.1 Vicinamibacterales bacterium | reverse complement strand
AGCGATTAGCGATTAGGGATTAGGGATCTACAATCCCTCCATGCCCAAGAAAGCGGCGAAGGGCGCCGTCCCGAAGCCGACCAAGTCGCCTGCCGAGACACGCAAGATCCTGGCGGCGCTCTCCACGCAGCATCCCAACGCCGACACCGAGCTGAACTTCACGAACGCCTACGAGTTGCTCGTCGCGACGATTCTCTCGGCGCAGTGCACCGACGAGCGCGTGAACCAGGTCACGCCGGCACTCTTCAAGCGGTACCCCGACGCGAAGGCGCTCGCAAGGGCGACGACCGGCGAGCTCGAGCCACAGATTCAATCCACGGGATTCTTTCGCGCGAAGTCACGCTCCCTCCTTGGCATGGCGACGGAAGTCGTCGAGCAGCACCACGGTGACGTGCCGCGGACGATGGAGGAACTGGTGACGCTGCCGGGCGTCGGGCGCAAGACGGCGAACGTCGTGCTTGGCCACGCGCTGGGCGTGCCCGGGCTGCCCGTCGATCGCCACGTGCTGCGCGTCGCGGGACGCATCGGCATCGCCAGCTCGGAAGACCCGGTCGTCGTCGAGCAGCAGCTCGGCGCGGCGCTGCCGCCGAGCGACTGGACCCGCGCCTCCGACACGCTCATCCTCCACGGCCGTCGCATCTGCAAACCGAAGCCGCTCTGCCCGCAGTGCGTCGTACGTCCTGATTGTCTGTACTACCGAAATGTCGTGTCGAAGTTTGGCAAGGCCGCCGTGAAAAGCCGCTCTGAAAGCAGCCCGTTGGTGGAAAAACGCCGAGCGGCGAAGCCGCGAGGCACAGCGCGTGGGGGTGGGGCCCCACGCGAAACCAAGAAATAGATGCAACTCCGAAAAGAAGAATTCAACAAGCTCGTCGAAGAAGCGCTGCACGACATCCCCCGCCGCTTCCGCAAAACCATGACGAACATCGCGATCGTCGTCGAGGACGAGCCGTCGCCGGAGCTCCTCGCCGAGATGGAGATCGAGCCGCCCGACTCCCTCTACGGTCTCTACCAGGGCACCCCCCTCACCGAACGGGGCTGGGGCCACGGCAACGCCTTGCCGGATCGCATCTCGCTCTATAAGAACCCCATCGAAGAGGACTCCGAGGATCACGAGGACGTCATCGTCTGCATCGCCGAGACGCTGATCCACGAGATCGGTCACTACTTCGGGTTGAGCGAGGAAGAGATCGAGGAGATCGAAGAAAAGTACTGGCGCGGCGAGCCACTGGACGATGTGTAGCCGCGCGAAGAAGCGCTACGGGCAGCACTTCCTGCTGCCCCAGTGGGCCGACAAGCTCGTGGACGCGATCGAACCACGTGCGGAGGATCGCTTTCTCGAGATCGGTCCCGGCCCCGGCGTCCTGACGCTTCGGCTCGCGCCCCGCATCGCGCACCTCACGGCCATCGAAGTGGATCGCGATATGGTGGACCTGCTCACGCCGCAGCTTCCGCCGAACGTTACGCTGGTCCACCAGGACTTCCTCGAGACGCCCATCGAGGAGTTGCTGGCGGCTGAAGACGGCCCGTTGCGGATTGCCGGGAACCTTCCCTACAACGTCTCCTCCCCCATCCTGTTCCGGCTGATCGAGGCGTACACCCGCCACGGACGGCTGGTGGATGCCACCCTCATGCTCCAGCGCGAGGTGGCCGAGCGAATCGAGGCCCATCCGGGCACGAAGGCCTACGGGGTGCTGTCGATCTCGGTGCAGCTCCACGCGGACGTCCGGCGGGTGCTGGCCCTGCCCCCGGGGGCGTTCCGGCCGGCGCCGAAGGTCCATTCGAGCGTGCTGCGGCTCACGTTCCGCCCTCCTGCCGTCCCCCTCCAGGACGAAGCGGTGTTCGAGGCCATGGTCCGCTCGATGTTCACCCAGCGGCGCAAAACGCTGTCGAACGCCCTGAAGCCGTTTGCGGCCACACGCGGACGGGATGCCGCGGCCGCCCTGGCCGAGGCCGGCATCGACCCCGGCCGGCGCCCCGAGACCCTGCAACTCAATGAACTGGCTAGGCTTGCGGACTTTTTCAGCCGAGCTGTGCTATAGTTCCCCCGCCTCGGTTCTTTGAGGCAAGAGTCCCTGGTTTAGCTGTCCCAGCGGCGACCGGGTGGGCACTGTTTTTCGGCGACGCCCCGTCGCCTCGCGTCCGGCACCATCCGCCAGGGTGGTCCGCCGTCCGCTGATGTGCCCTGCGACTGCATAACCCATTTTTCACGTACAGGTGTCGGTGGACCACGAGTCACTGCGAGCTGACGTGCCGCCGCTCGAGATCGTCCCGCTGGGCGGCCTCGGCGAGTTCGGCATGAACATGATGGTGATCGCCTGTGGCGAGACCGCCATTCTTGTCGATGCCGGCGTGCTCTTCCCCGAGCCCGAACTGCTGGGCGTGGACCTCGTCATCCCCGATCTGCGCCAGCTCGAAAAGTACAAGGTGCGCGCGCTGGTGCTCACGCACGGCCACGAGGACCACATCGGCGCCGTCCCGCACGTGCTCCCCCGCTTCGACGGTCCGGTCTATGGCACCGCGCTGACGATGGCGATGGTCGAGTCGAAACTCGACCGGCGTGAACCGGCCACTGGACCCGGACAGGCGGAGACGCCGACATCGGCGGCCACGGCCGCCGCCAAGAAACGACTGACGATCGTCCGCCCGCGCGAGCGCGTGACCGTCGGCGTCTTCACGATCGAATTCCTGCGCGTCACGCACAGCATTCCCGACTGCGTGGCGCTGGCGATCACGACGCCGCATGGCGTTCTGATCCACACGGGGGATTTCAAGATCGACCAGACGCCGCTCGACGGCGAGCTCTTCGACTTTCACCGGTTTGCCGAGCTCGGCGCCGCAGGGGTGCTCGCGCTCTTCTCCGACAGCACGAACGTGGACCGCAAGGGGTTCACCGGGTCGGAGCTCGAGATCACGGACGGCTTCGACGAGATCTTCACCACCGCGAAGGGCAAGATCATCGTCGCCATGTTCTCCTCGAGCATCTTCCGGATGCAGATTCTGGTGGACCTGGCGGCGCAATTCGAGCGGCAGGTGGCGTTCATCGGCCGGGGCGTCAACACCAACGCGGAGATCGCGCAGCGGCTGGGCTACCTGCGGATCCCGAGCGGCGTGTTGATCCGCGACAGCGACGTGAAGGGGCATCCCTCACAGGATGTGGTGTGCATCTGCACCGGCTCGCAGGGAGAGCCGCAGGCGGCGCTGCCCCGCATCGCGATCAACGACCACCGCCACGTGAAGATCGACCCGGACGACATGGTCGTGTTTTCGGCGCGTGAGATTCCCGGGAACGAGAAGGCGATCGGCCGGGTGATGAACCACATCGCCCGGCGCGGCGCCGAGATCGTGACCGACGACATGAAGCACGTCCATGTGTCCGGCCATGCGAGCGGGGAGGAGCTCAAGCTCATCCTTTCACTGGTCAGGCCGAAGTACTTCGTGCCGATACACGGGGAGTACCGCCAGCTCGCCCGCCACGCGCGCATCGCCGCCAAGGTTTCGCGCGGGACGACGGTGCTGCTGGCGGAAAACGGCGACGTCGTCCGTTTCGACCACGACGGCGGCCGGGTGGCGGAAAAGGCGCCGGCCGGCCGGATCCTGATCGACGGGACCCGGAGCGGCGAAGTGGGCGACGAAGTGCTCCGCGATCGCCGGCATCTGGCCGGCGACGGGCTCGTGGTGCCGGTGATGACGATCAGCCGTCAGACCGGCAGCCTGGAAGAGACACCGGCCGTGATTACGCGCGGGTTCGTGCTCGATGCGCGGACCGAAGCGCTGTTGAAGGAGATCCCCACGCTGCTGGCGTCCACCCTGGACGGGGCCAGCGTGGAGGAACGCACCGATCCAGGGCTGATCAAGGAGAAGATTCGCGTGGAACTGCAGCGGTTCTTCCGCAAACGTTCAGGACTCCGGCCGCTCGTGCTGCCGGTGGTCATGGAGATCTGACGTGGCCGGCACCGCGCTGTCCCGGCGCCTCAATGAATTCATCGGTGTGGGCCTGTTCGCGGTCACGCTGTTCTGGTTCATCGCGCTCGTCAGCTACAGCACCTCGGACCCGGCGTGGTTCTTCAACACGGGCGCCGACGGGCCGCCGCTGAATCTCGCCGGCCGCTTCGGGGCCTTCATCGCGGAGCTGTCCTACCAGCTCCTGGGATACGCGGCGTTCCTCGTCCCGGTCGTCACGGTGGTCATCGGCTGGCACTACTTCTGGTGCAAGCCGATGGACGCGCGGTACACGAAGGCGATCGGCGCGGGACTTCTCATCGGGTGCCTGTCGTCGTTTCTCGCCCTGGCGTTCGAGCCGTCCGTCGAAGGCGGCCGGGAGTTCCGGCCCGGCGGTTACCTCGGTGAGGCGCTGGCCGCGGCCCTCGCCGGCTACCTCAACACGACCGGCTCGGTCATCCTGATCCTGACGCTGCTGTTCCTGGCGATCATTCTGTCCACGCAGTTCTCGTTCGGCCGCCTGTTCGGCGCCATCGGCGAGCTGCTCCGGGACCGGTGGGCCGCGTCGATGGGGGCCCTCCACGCCTGGCGCGAAGAACGCCGGCGCGAGAAACAGCGCCAGGAGGTGCTGAAGAAACATCTCGACAAGGCGCCGACCGAAGCCAGGGAAAAGCTGGCGGCCGCCGCCCGGGTGAAGAGGGACCCGGTGGTGACGCCGGCCCCCGCGTCCCTCGAGCCGAAACCGTCCCGCACGGCGGCGATGGTCGAAGCCGCGGCGGCGGCGCTCAAGGCGGCCTCGTCGCGTCCGACGCCACAGCCGTCGATCAAGCGCGCCCCCGCGCCCGTGAACGCCCCGCTCCCCCTCTCCGACGCCGAGAAGTCGCCGGTCGAGCGCAAGAAAGGGGCCTACACGCTTCCGCCGCTCGCCCTGCTCGACGCGCCGAAGCCGCAGCAGAAGATCGACGAGCGCGAGCTGATGGAAGGCGCGAGACTGCTCGAGGAGAAGTGCCGCGAGTTCTCCGTCGAAGGCACCGTCGTCCAGATCCATCCGGGCCCCGTCGTCACGACGTACGAGTTCAAGCCGGATGCGGGCGTGAAGTACAGCAAGATCACGGGGCTCGCCAACGACCTCTGCCTCGCCATGCAGGCCGAGTCCGTCCTGATCGACCGCATCCCCGGCAAGAGCACGGTCGGCATCCAGATCCCCAACCCGAATCGCGAGTTGATCTCGATGCGCGAGCTGCTCGAGGCCGACATCTACAAGCGTTCGGTCTCGCGCCTGACGCTGGCGATGGGCAAGACGATCCACGGCGAGGCGTACATCAGCGACCTGGCCACGATGCCGCACCTGCTCATCGCCGGCTCCACCGGCACGGGCAAGTCGGTCAGCGTCAACGCCATGCTGTCGAGCATCCTCTTCCGCGCGACACCCGACGACGTGCGGCTGATCATGGTGGATCCGAAGCGCCTCGAGCTCGGCATGTACGAAGAGATTCCGCACCTGCTGACGCCGGTCGTGGTGGACCCGAAGCTCGCCGCCAACGCGCTGCGATGGGCCGTCCGCGAGATGGAAGAGCGGTACAAGACGCTCGCGGCCGTGGGCGTCCGCAATATCGATCAGTACAACCGCAACGTGCGGACGATGCAGGACGAGAACAAGGGTCCGGTGATGGACGAGAAGGGCAACGAGATCAAGACGCTGCCCGCGATCGTGGTCCTCATCGACGAGCTGGCCGACCTGATGATGGTGGCCGGCAACGAGGTGGAAGAGTCGATCTGCCGGCTGGCGCAGATGGCGCGCGCGGTGGGCATCCACCTGATTCTCGCGACGCAGCGCCCCTCCGTGGACGTCATCACGGGCCTGATCAAGGCCAACCTGCCCGCGCGCATTTCGTTCCGCGTGTCGTCGAAGATCGACTCGCGGACCATTCTCGACTCCAACGGCGCCGAGCAGCTGCTCGGCAAGGGAGACATGCTCTACCTGCCGCCGGCCTCGTCGCGGCATATCCGCCTGCACGGCCCGTATATCTCGGAGCAGGAGAGCGCCAGGCTCGCGAGCTTCCTGCGCAAGCAGGGAAAGCCGACCTACAACAAGGCGATCACCGAGGACGACAAGAAGGCGGGCGGCGACATCGAGTTCGAGAAGGACGATCTGTACGACGAAGCGTCGCGCATTGTCGTGACGTCGGGCCAGGCGTCGATCTCGTATCTGCAGCGCCGGCTGCGGATCGGCTTCAGCCGGGCCGCCCGGCTGGTGGACATGATGGAGGCCGACGGGCTCGTGTCGCAGGCCGCCGGCGGCAAGGCACGCGAGGTCCTCGTGAAGACCGATTACTTCGACGAAGTCGATGCACAGGTCAGATAGGACGCCATGACATCCAGGCTCACCGTCATTACCCTGCTGGTCGCGGCCAGCCTCTGTCTGCCCGCGGTCGAAGCCGCCGCGCAGTCGGCGCAGCTCCTCTACGCGCGTGCGCTCGCGAAGGAGCGTACGCTGCGGGACGGCGCGCGAAAGCCGACGCTGAGGCAGCTCCGTGCGGCGGTCGCCTCCTACGAGGCGCTCGTGCGCCGCTATCCCCGCAGCGGCTATGCCGACAACGCGCTGTGGCAGGCGGGCAACCTGTCGCTGCTGGCGTTCGACGAGTTCAAGCAGCCGGCGGACCGGAAGACCGGGCTGCGCCTGCTCGGCCTCCTGCGCTCGCAGTATCCGTCGAGCTCGCTCGTCGCGTCTGCCGCCTCCATCGTGAAGCAGCGCGAGAAGGCTGCGGCGGCGCCTCCCCCGCCTGTGCCGGCGGCTCGACCCACGCCCGCCGCCGCGTCGTCGAACGCCCGCCCGCCGGACGCCGCACCCGCGCCGGTGGCGCGTGCCGTGGCGATCCGCGACGTGAAACGGACGGACCTGCCCGAGGGCGTTCGCATCACGCTCGAGATGGACGGCGAGGCGGCCTTTCACGCGGAGCGCATCGAAAACCCCCGACGCGTGTTCTTCGACCTGAAGCACGCGACCGCCACCGGCGCCCTGCAGGACGCGACGCTGACTTACCAGGACGACCTCGTCCGCGAGGTGCGGTTCGGACGGCATCCCGACGCGACGCGCGTGGTGATGGACATGGAAGGGGCCGAGAGCTACAGCGTCTTCACGCTCTATGAGCCGTTCCGCCTGGTGGTGGATTTCAAGCGCGACGCGTCCGCGGCCCCCGCGGCGCCGGCGGCCGCCCCCACGTCCGCACCGGAACAACCGGTGGCGCCGGTGCCCCCACCCGCGGCGCCGTCCATGAATCTGGACGGGTCGTTCTCGCTCGCCCGGCAACTGGGCCTCGGTGTCGCGCGCATTGTCATCGATGCCGGGCATGGCGGGCACGATCCGGGCGCGAAGGCCAACGGTCTCACCGAATCGGAGCTCACGCTCGACATCGCCTTGCGGTTGCAGAGGTTGCTGCTGAAGCAGCCCGGGGTCGATGTCGTGATGACCCGTGCGACCGACGTCTTCATTCCGCTCGACGAGCGCACGAAGATCGCCAACCGCGAACAGGCCGACCTGTTCCTGTCGATTCACGCCAACGCGAGCCGCAACATCCGGGCGCGGGGTGTGGAGACCTACTTCCTGAACTTCGCGACGAACCCGGAGGCCGAGGCGGTCGCCGCGCGTGAGAACGCCGGGTCCGGCCAGACGATGAACAAGCTGCCGGACATCCTGCGGGCGATCGCGCTCAACAACAAGATCAACGAGTCACGCGACTTCGCCGACATCGTGCAGCGTTCGATGGTCCGGCGGCTGTCCACGAGAAACACGGCCCTGCGGGACATCGGCGTGAAACAGGCGCCGTTCGTCGTCCTGATCGGCGCCGAGATGCCCAGCGTGCTGGCGGAGATGTCGTTCGTCACGAACAAGCAGGACGCCGCGCTGCTCAAGACCGGAGCGTATCGACAGCAGATCGCCGAGGCGTTGCTGGACGCCGTCCTGCGGTACCAGCAGTCGCTGAAAAAGATGCGCAGCGCCTCGTCCAC
>JBBECO010000032.1:0-7956 GCA_040881785.1 Vicinamibacterales bacterium | reverse complement strand
ACACCGAATTAACACACGGGAAACGGCCGCGAAACGCCGCGGCGATAGGGTAAGCGTCATGTATTCACCATCGAAGGGTTTCTTACGCGCCATCCTCCTCACCGCACTCGTCGCGGGCCTCGCCGCCTGCCGCGGTGATTCACCGGACCAGTCCGGGGGAGCACCGGCAGCCGCCGCGCAGATCAACGGGATGGGGGCGACCTTCCCGTACCCCGTCTACTCGAAGTGGTTTTCGGAATACAACAAGCTGCACCCTGACGTGCGCATCAACTATCAGTCCCAGGGCTCCGGCGCGGGAATCCGCGGACTGACCAGCCGCACGGTGTTCTTCGGCGCGTCCGACCAACCCATGAAAGACGACACTCTGCAGTCGGCGCCCGGGCCCATCCTCCATTTCCCGACGGTGCTTGGCGCCGTCGTGCCGGTTTACAACGTGGCCGGCGTGTCGCAAACGCTGCAGTTCACGGGTCCCGTGCTGGCCGACATCGTCCTCGGGAAGATCACGCGGTGGAACGATCCGGTGTTGACGGCGCTGAACCCCGGCGCGAACCTGCCTGACGGCGCGATCACCTTCGTGCACCGGTCGGACGGCTCGGGCACGACGTTCGTGTGGGCCGACTACCTGGCGAAGGTCTCACCGGAATTCAAGACGAAGGTGGGCGCCGACACCTCGCTGAACTGGCCGGTCGGCGTGGGCGCGAAGGGGAACGAAGGTGTGGCCGGCATGGTGTCGCAGACGCCCGGTTCCCTCGGATACATTGAGCTGGTCTACGCACTTCAGAACAACATCCCGGCGGGCGCAGTGCGGAACAGCGCCGGGGCGTTCGTGAAGGCCAGCATCGACAGCACCACGGCGGCGGCGGCAGGAGCCGCAGCGGACATGCCGCAGGACTTCCGGGTCTCCATCACCAATCCGCCCGGGCAGGAGGCGTATCCGATCTCCTCGTTCACCTGGATCCTTCTCTATGAGAATCCCGATGACAAGGCGCAGGCTCGTGCGATGGTCGACTTCATGAAATGGGCGCTGACCGACGGACAGTCTTTTGCCCGCGAGCTCGGCTACGCTCCGCTGCCGAAAGCGGTGGTCGACATGGAGCTCCAGGCGCTCGGCCGGATCAAGCTGCAGTAGATGTCGATGCCGCGGTTCTCCATCCGTCCCGACGAGCTCGTATTCCGGGCCGGTACGGGGAGCTTCGCGCTGCTGCTGATCGTCATTGTAGTGGCGATAGGCGCGGAGTTGGTCAAGGAGTCGCAGCTCTCCATCCGGGAGTTCGGGTGGCAGTTCTGGGTGACCGATGTCTGGGATCCCGTCGTGGGGCAGTTCGGCGCGCGTCCCTTCATCTGGGGCACCCTCTACTCGGCGATTCTCGCGCTGATCATCTCGACGCCGATTGCGCTGGGCATCGCGATCTACATCTCCGAGCTGGCGCCGCAGGTGCTGCGCCGTCCGCTCGTGTTCCTGACCGAGCTGCTCGCCGCGATTCCGTCGATCGTGTACGGCCTCTGGGGCATCTTCGTGCTGGTCCCGTTCGTCCGCGCGCTCGAGGTCGCGACCCCGGCGTGGATGGCCTCGCTCCCGCTGTTCAGCGGTCCGCCGCTGGGCGTCGGCATGCTGTCGGCCGCGCTGATCCTTGCCATCATGGTCGTCCCCTTCAGCTCGTCGGTCGCCCGCGAGGTCCTGAAGGCCGTCCCGCAGGCGCAGCGCGAGGGGGCGTATGCGCTTGGGGCCACGCGGTGGGAGGCCATCCGCATGGCGGTCTTCTATGCTCGGACCGGCATCGTCGGTGCCGTCATGCTCGGCTTCGGCCGGGCCCTGGGCGAAACGATGGCCGTGACGATGGTGATCGGGAACAGCCCGCAGATCTCATGGTCGTTGTACGCCCCGCAGTACACGATGTCAGCCGTCCTGGCGAACGAGTTCGCCGAAGCCACGAGCGACCTGTATCTTCACGCGCTCGTCGAGATCGGTCTGGTGCTGTTCACGATCACTCTGCTCGTCAACATCGTGTCCCGCAGCTTTATCTGGTCGATGGCAGGTGCCGGCACGACGCGCTTCAGGGTCTTCAGACGTGCGGCGATCAAGGAGGCCGCGTGATGCGGACTCGCTGGCGTCGCGGGCTCTCGAGCCTGATCGTCGCGCTCTGCGGCGCGTCAGTGCTGATTGCCCTGGTGCCGCTCGCGTTCATTTTGTTCTACGTCGTGACGCAGGGCATCACGTCCTTGAACCTTGCGTTCTTCACCGAGATGCCGAAGCCCGTGGGCGAAACGGGTGGGGGCATGGCCAACGCGATCGTTGGCACATTGATGGTGACCGGCCTGGGCGCGCTGTTCGCCATCCCCATCGGGGTCATGAGCGGGACCTACGCCTCCGAGTACGCCGGTACGAAAATGGCGACCGCCGTGCGCTTCGCGGCCGACACGCTCAACGGCGTGCCTTCCATCGTCATCGGCGTGTTCATCTACGGCATTGCCGTCCTGCCATTCCGGCAGTACTCGGCGTTTGCCGGCGGGCTGGCGCTCGGGGTCATGATGATCCCGCTGATCATGCGCACCACCGAGGAGCTGCTCAGACTCGTGCCACAGTCGCTTCGCGAAGGGGCCCTGGCTCTCGGAGCCACCCGGGGCCGTGCGGTCTTCACCGTGGTCGTCCCGGCGGCGCTGCCGGGGATCATCACGGGCATCCTGCTGGCACTCGCCCGCATTGCCGGCGAGACTGCCCCGCTGCTGTTCACGGCGTTCAACAACCGGTTCTGGTCCACCGATCCCACGCAGCCGATCGCGACGCTGACGGTGCAGGTCTACACCTACGCCATCTCGCCGTACGCCGACTGGCACCGCCAGGCATGGGCTGGCGCGCTCGTACTCGTCAGTATGGTGTTCCTCTTCTCGCTGCTCGCCCGTCTCGCCACGGCCCGCATGGAGCGGCTGCAGCAGGGAGGCTGAGTTGCCGGAGGGGACGGAGGGAACGGATCTTTACAACGGAGGAACGGAGAAAAACACGGAGGCACGAACGGAGAAGACAAAATTTAGAAGAGTGTTTTCTCCGTTGCGTCTTCGTTATCTCCGGTCCTCCGTTGTGAATCCGTTTCCTCCGTCACCTCCGGTTACTCGCGCAGCAGCGCCTCGACGCGCGCGCGAATCTCATCCCTGATTTCCCGCACGCGCTCCACCGGCTTCCCCTTCGGGTCCTCCAGCGGCCAGTCCTCGACTGCCAGGCCGGGCACGTACGGGCACTCGTCGCCGCAGCCCATGGTGACGAGCAGGTCGGCATCGCGCGCCAGATCCTCCGTCAGCTTCTGAGGCCTGGCCGAGGAGAGATCGATCCCCACCTCGTTCATGACGTCCAGGACCTCGGGATGCACGCGCTCGGCGGGCGACGTGCCGGCGGACGTGGCGCGCGCCACGTCTGGATCCGCCAGGTGGTTGAACCAGGCGGCCGCCATCTGTGAACGACCTGCGTTCCTCACGCACGCAAAGATGATCTTCTTCATGGTTGACTCATGCGCGTGGGGCGCCACCCCATGGCGCGCGCTCGCGGAGGCAGTTCACTCGTCCCCCGGCACGGCCGCACCGACGTGCATTTGTACGGGGGGCAGGGTCCAGCCGATGACGCCCGCCAGGAGGCCGAGCGCCGCGGCCGTCCAGAGCGCGGCGGGCAATCCCCCCCACTGATAGGTCATGCCGGACAGGAGCGTGCCGAAGAGCCGTCCGGCGGCATTGGCCATGTAGTAGAAGCCGACGTCCATCGAGACGCGATCGGTGGTGGCGTACTCGAGCACCAGATACGAATGGACGGACGAGTTCAGCGCGAAGACGATGCCGAAGATCGCCAGGCCGGCCAGGATCACACCGGCAGGCGGCCACCCGGCCTGCAGCGCCAGTGGCATCAGCGCAGTGACGCCGGCGAGTAGCAGGCCCAGGCTGCCGGCGACACGGCGTCCCGGCGCCGAGCGTCCAATCGCGCCGCGCAGCATCATCGGCGCGAAGCCCTGGATCACGCCGTACCCGATCACCCAGAGCGCCAGGAACCCGCCCACCCGCATGAAGTCCCAGCCGAGGGCCGTCGCCAGGAAGACCGGCACCCCCACCACGAACCAGACGTCGCGCCCGGCAAACAGGAACACGCGGGCCGCGGAGAGCCGGTTGATGCCGGCCGACGTGGACAGGACGGCTGTAAAGGCCGGTTTCTTTTGGGGTCGCCCGACGCCGGCGGGCAGCATCAACAGGACACCCACCAGGATGACCGCGAGCACACCCGCCATGATCCCCAGGGCCGGCCGGAAGCCCGCAGTCGAGAGCAGGAATCCACCGACGAAAAACCCGACACCCTTGAGCGCATTCTTGGATCCCGTCAGGACCGCAACCCACTTGAAGAGTCCGCCTCGGTCGCCGGCAGGCACGAGCGCCTTGATGGCGCTCTTTGCGCTCATCTTCGTCAGGTCTTTCGCGATGCCGGACAGCGCCTGACAGGCCATGACATACGCCACCGACCAGACGCGCGGCCACGCCTGATCGAGCGCCGCCAGCATGAGCAGCGCGGCCACCTGGAGCGCCATTCCGCCGATGAGCGTGGCGCGAACGCCGGTCCGGGCCGCGAGCCATCCTCCCACGAAGTTGGTGACGATGCCGAAGAACTCGTACAGGAGAAACAGCGTGGCGAGCTGGATGGGCGTGTAGCCCAGCTGGTGAAAGTGCAGAAGCACCAGCAGCCGCAGCGCGCCGTCGGTCAGTGTGAACGCCCAGTACGCGGCGGTCACGACGGCGTAGTGACGGACGTTCATGAGGCGAGCGACAGACCGACCTTGCGCGCCAGGTCCAGCATGCGGTTCACGTACCCGATCTCGTTGTCGTACCAGGCCAGCACCTTGACGCACGTCCCATCCACGACCGTCGTCAACGGTCCATCGACGATGGCGGACCGTGGATCTCCTTTGTAATCCACGGACACGAGCGGGCGCTCTTCGTAGCCCAGAATGCCTTTCAGCGGACCGTCGGCGGCTGCCTGCCTGAAGGCGACGTTGACAGCGTCTGCCGTCGTCGCCTGCTCGACCTCGAACACGCAATCGGTGAGCGAGGCATTCAGGATCGGCACCCGCACCGCGAGCCCGGTGAGCCGTCCCGCGAGCCCGGGATAGATCAGGCCGATGGCGGTCGCCGAGCCCGTGCTCGTCGGAATGAGGGAGACACCCGCGGCGCGCGCGCGCCGGAGGTCCTTGTGCGGCGCGTCGATCACGACCTGCGTGTTCGTCGCGTCGTGAATCGTGGTGATGACGCCGTGTCTGATGCGGAAGCCCTCATGGACGACCTTGACGACCGGGGCGAGGCAGTTCGTCGTACAGGACGCGGCGGTCAAAAGATGGTGCGTCGCCGGATCATAGAGCTCGTCGTTCACCCCCATCACCACGTTCAGCGCGCCCGATTTCACAGGCGCGGCGACGATGACCTTGTGCGCCCCCTGGTCCAAGTGCGGCTGAAGGACCTCGGTCGTACGGAATTTCCCCGAGCATTCCAGCACGACCTCGACGCCGTGGTCCGTCCACGGAATGCCGCCCGGAACGGGCGCATCCGTGAACCGCACACGGCGTCCCTGGATCTCGAGCGCGTCGGACGCCACCCGAATGTCGCGATCCCACCGTCCATGGATGGAATCGAATTCCAGGAGGTGGGCCGCCGTTGCGGCCCCTCCCTTGACCTCATTGATGTGGACGAATTCCAGCGTCGGATCGTCCCATCCGGCTCGCAGAGCCAGCCGGCCCATCCGGCCGAACCCGTTGATCCCGATCCGAAGTCGATGGGCCGCACTCGTCATCTGGCCTCCATCGTCACGCAGCCGTCCGCCGCCTCGCGTTGCGCGGGACCGTCAGAAACCGGTCGAGGGGTGGGAGTCCGGGCACGGCGGCCTTACGCGCAGCAGCCCGGACCGCAGCACTTCGACTCGCTTCGCTCGCTCAGCGCAGGCATGGTCAGCGGCTTCGTGGCGCGGATGAAGGCGCTGGCGATCTTGCCGTCCACCTGCCCCGCCAGCGCGTGCACGTCGAGACCCGCGTCCGTCAGGATCTGCTTCGCATCCTCGAACTCGTATACGCGCCACGGCTCGACATCGACCGACTCGAAGCCGGCCTCGGTGAGATACGCGCGATAGTCGTCCTCGTGCAGCGCGCCGGCGACGCAGCCGACCCAGAGCTCCATGCTCTTGCGCACCGCCTCGGGCACCTCGCCGCGCACGACCACGTCGGAGACGGCGAAGCGGCCGCCCGGCTTCAGGACGCGGAAGGCCTCGCGCAGCACCCGGGCCTTGTCGGCCGAGAGATTGATGACGCAGTTGGAGATGATGACGTCGACGCTGTTGTCGGGCAGCGGGATCTGTTCGATCTCTCCCTTGAGGAATTCGACGTTGGTCGCGCCGGCCTTGCGCTGGTTCTCCCGCGCGAGGGCGAGCATTTCGTCGGTCATGTCGAGGCCGTAGACCTTGCCGGTCGGGCCCACCCGCCTGGCCGACAGCAGGACGTCGATACCGCCGCCCGATCCGAGATCGAGCACGGTCTGCCCGGGCTCGAGCTCGATCAGCGCGGTAGGATTGCCACAGCCGAGCGAGGCGGCTACGGCGGTATCGGGCAGCGACCCGGTCTCATCGGCGCCGTAGAGATTCGAGGTGATCGGGTCGCCGCACCCGCAGGAGGCGCCGCAGCAGCCTCCTTCCTGACCGGTCCTGGCCCGAACCGCCGCTTCCCCGTACTTCTGCTGGATGACTTCCTTCATCGTCTGCGCGCTCATCTCTGCCTCTTTCCCGGCCGGTTGCCGGCCGCCAACATATCTGCCAAGGCGAATATATGAGCCCGTGATATATTTGTCAAGGCGAATATATGGTCAGCGATAAAAAACTTTCGTCGCTCGAAACGCTGTTCAAGGCGCTCGCGGACGGCACCCGGCTGCGCATCCTCGCGCTCCTGCAGGCCGGGGAGATTTGCGTCTGCGACATCCATGGCAGTCTCGACCTTCCGCAACCGACCGTCTCCCGACACCTGGCCTACCTGCGCAAGACCGGACTGGTGCAGGCGCAGAAGGATGGCCTCTGGGTCCATTATCGCCTCACCCCGCTGCCCGATCCCGTCTCGCAGACCGTCGTCGAGGCGGTCAAGCATGCGCTGGGCCATCTCGAGGCTGGCGAGCGGGACCGCCGGCGGCTGCTCAAGATGGCCGACGTGTCGCCAGTGCCCGTCGAACCCCGTACGCGTTGCTGCTGACCCCGCCCGCCTCCACGACTTAACTCCGAATTAACCTGCGCGTCATCCGGTCGAAACCGGGGGCCCGTAGGCTGGGAGTCGATGAGACGGGTGCCCCGGGTCCTGGTGGTTGAAGACGAGCAGGATATCGCTGCGCTGATCAAGCACGCGCTCGAACGCTCCGGCGACGCGCATGTCGACGTCGTGGGCAGCGGGGATACCGCACTTCGGGCGGTCACGGACACCGCACCCGATCTCGTCATTCTCGATATCAATCTGCCGGTCATGAGCGGCACGGACGTGTGCAGGATCCTGCGGGGACGGCCCGAGACCGCCAATACGGCCATCATCATGCTGACGGCCCGCACGAGCGAGTCCGACCGTGTGGCCGGGCTGGACCTGGGGGCCGACGACTACGTGACCAAGCCGTTCAGCCTGCGCGAGCTGTCGGCGCGCGTCCGTGCCGTGCTGCGCCGCCGGCGCGCGCAGGCCGAAGCGCCGACCACCCCCTACGAGGGCCGGCATCTCCGCGCCGACTTCGACGCCGTGGCGATCTCCATCGACAACGAACCGATCCGGCTGACCAGGCGGGAATTCGAGCTGCTCAAGTTCCTCGTCGAGAACCGGAACCGGGTCATCTCCAGGGACCGGCTGCTCGAGCGCGTGTGGGGCTACGATCGCCTCGTCGAGACACGATCCGTGGACGTCCATGTCGGACGGCTGCGCGCCAAGC
>JBBECO010000031.1:4682-8029 GCA_040881785.1 Vicinamibacterales bacterium | reverse complement strand
AGCGCAGGTGCTCGATGGCGACGTCCACGAGCCAGGGGCGGAGCGTCGTCTTCTTCGTGACGGCCGGTTTGGTCTTGTTCATTGCGGTCTCCTTCGGTCAGGCCCTCAGCTCGCCAGCACCATGCTGGCGGCCGCGTCGCGGGCCATGGATACGACGCCGGCTTCGAAACTTCTCTTGTGGCAGTTGGGCGCGTTCATGTCGCCGAGCTCCGAGTGCGCGGCGACGGTGCAGCCGCCGGCGCAGACCGGGACGAACGCGCAGTCGTTGCAGCCTTTCCACGCCGACAACTGGTCGAACCGGCGCGCGGCGGCCGAACGGAACGCGCTCGCGGTGCCGTCGATGTGCCCGGTGGACATCTTCTTGTCGCCCGTGAATCCCGGGCAGGCGTAGAGATCGCCGTCCGGGCCGATCGTGTAGGCGTGCTTCTTGTGGATCTCGCACGGGCCCATGTGGACGCCGTCGCCCGTCCTGAACCCCCGCTTCGTCGTCTCGTCCCGAAGAAACGACATCTGGTCGTCGAGAAAGTGGCACGAATCGCAGGCGCTGGCCGCGCCCGTCCCCGCCGACGTCATGCAGGCGCCGCCGAGCGGCTTGCCGTCGCTCACGGGCGTCAGGCCGATGAACTTCGACTTACCGCCGGCCGTCCGCTCGAGTCCTCCATTGACGCTGGCGATCACGTCCCGGATCACCGGCTTGAACGCGACGCGCCCGATCTGCGGCGCGAAGTCCTGCGCGGCCAGAAAGTCGAGCAGCGCCGGGTACGACTCGACCGACGACTCGTCGAAGTTGCCGCCGAGCGAGATGGTGCAGCGCCCCGCCACCTTCCGGATGTTGCCGATGATCTTGTCGAACGTCCCCTGGCCTCCGCGCAGCGGACGCATCCGGTTGTGCGTGTCGCGGTCGCCGTCCAGCGTGATTTTGACGACGTTCAGGCCGCACGGCGCCAGGCGATCCACCACCTCCGGCGTCAGCAGCAGGCCGTTGGTGATCACGTTGATCTGCATGACCACGCCGCGCGCCTGCGTGGCCGTCCACAGCCGCTCGGACAGGTAATAGACGATCGGCAGGTTGAGCAGCGGCTCGCCGCCAAACAGCGTCAGCACGAAGCTGCCAGCGCGCGTCTCGTCCAGCCGCGACTCGATCCACGCGGCGACCCGCGCGGCACTCTCCAGCGACATCTTGCCGGCCGTCTTGTTGTAGTCGCCGTGGTCCCCCTGGATGCAGTAGTCGCACGCGAAGTTGCACTGCATGGTCGTCAGGACGGTGACGCGGAGCTGTTCCTCGCTCTCGCGCACCTCGTGGAAGAACGCCTCGAGCTTCTGCCGCTCGGTCAGCCTGTCGGGTACGAGGAAGCCATGCTCCGCGAGCGTCTCGACGGCGCGGCGCTCGTCGGGGGCGAGCGCGTTGAGCGCGTCGGGCGCCGCCCCGCCGGCCAGTCGATCGAGCAGCGACGCCACCTCGGGCCCGACGACGAGCTGCGCGTCGGTAAAGGTATTCATGAGGAACACGTCCGGGCTGCCGGCGACATCGCCGAGCGGCACACGGACGTTGAACATCGAAGACTGCATTCGTACTCCCCCGGGCGGGCAGACCTGTGCGCGCTGCCGCAGCGGACGTTGAGATGTTGTTTGGGAGGGCCGCGCGTGTCGCGGCCGACGATATCGACAATGCAACGGATGTTCCGAGGCGTCAAAAAACTGTCGAAAGAGTTCTACGCAGCACGAGACGTTCTGAGACGGCCCGTAAATTCGGCGGAACCGAGCGGACTCTTTTTCAGAGTCCATCGTGACCGCATCGGCGAGAGTGGCCAATACCGCGGTTGGGTCGGCCAACTGGTTGGCCGGTGCGGCCAACTGGTTGGCCGGTTTGAGCGGTGGTAGGGTCGCCAACGTGCGGCCCTCGCCGGCGAGACTCGCGCCGTTGTCCGTGAGATCCGTGTTCAGCCGCGGAGTTTACGGGCGATATCGCGGAGATCCAGCCGCGACATCTTGTGTTTCAGCGTGGAGAGCGGGATGCCCAGATACTTGGCCGTGGCGGTCACGTTCCAGTCGGCCTTCTCGAGCGCGCGCAGGAGGAAATTGCGCTCGAAGGTATCGCAGGCTTCCTGGAACAGCGTCTCCCCTTGTGCCGGTGGGGCGGAGTCGAGCTTCGCGAAGTGATACTCGAGCGGCAGGTCCTCGTCGGTGATGAATTCCTTGTCGGTCACGGCCACCAGGCGCTCGATCAGGTTCTCCAGCTCACGGATGTTGCCCGGCCACCAGTACGACGACAGGATTTTCAGCGCGGTGTCTGAGATCCCGCGCACCGGCTTCCGGAACTTCGTCCGGTACCGATCGAGGAACAGGCGCGCCAGCTCCGGCAGGTCTTCGAGGCGGTCGCGCAGCGGCGGCATCCGGATCGGGATGACGTTGATCCGGTAATACAGGTCCTCCCGGAACCGCGCCTCCTTCACCGCACGCTCGAGATCGACGTTGGTGGCCACGATCAGGCGGAACTCGGTCCGGATCGGCTTCGACCCACCGACGCGCTCGATCTCACCCTCCTGGATCGCGCGCAGCAGCTTGGACTGCAGTTCGAACCGCAGGTCGCCGATCTCGTCGAGGAACAGCGTGCCGCCGGCCGCGAGCTCGAATTTCCCGAGCTGCTGCTTGTGCGCCCCGGTGAACGCGCCGCGTTCGTGCCCGAACAGCGTGCTCTCCACCAGTTCGTGCGGGATGGCCGAGAGATTCACCGCGATGAACGGCGCCTCGCGCTTGCCCGACTCCCGGTGCAGCAGCCGCGCGAGCAGCTCCTTGCCCGTGCCGCTCTCGCCGAGGATCAGCACCGTGGCCGACAGTTTCGCCACCTTCTGGACGAGATCCACGATGTCGCGGATCTGCCGGCTCGGCCCGATCAGGAACTCCCGCTCGCTCTGCTCGGCGACCTGCGCGCTGAGCGTGATCACCTGGCGATTCAGGTCCTGCCGCTCGCAGGCGTTTCGCACCAGCGATCGCAGCTCGTCGTAGTCGAAGTCCTTGGTGATGTAGTGGTAGGCGCCGTGCTTCATCGCCTGGACGGCGGTCTCGACCTCGTTGATCGCCGAGATCATGATGCACTCGATCAGGCTGTAGTTTTCCTTGACGATGCGCAGGACGTCGAAGCCGCTGATGCCGGGCAGCCGGACGTCGAGCAGGATCAGGTCGACGTCCTCTTCACGCAGCAGCACCAGCGCCGCCTCGCCGCTCGAGACCGTCAGCACGCGGTAGTCGCGTTTGAGGATCGCCGACAGCGTGTCGCGCATCCCCTGGTCGTCGTCGCAGATGAGAACGGTCTTGGCGGCCACTGGCGCGAATTCTAGCAGACGGCT
>JBBECO010000031.1:0-4582 GCA_040881785.1 Vicinamibacterales bacterium | reverse complement strand
GCCCTGCTCATCGCGCTCGTCGCGCTCGCCTTGGCGCGCCGTTCCAGCCGCAAGCTCGAGGCGATGACGCAGTCGTACTGGGAGCTGCGCTATGACTTCACGCGCCTGCGCGCCAGGGTCCAGCAGCTCGACCCGGAAGCCGACGAGCCGGCGCCGGCGCCCGCGTCCTCCTCGACGGTGACATTCGTCCCCCTGTCCTCGATGAAAAAGAAGGGCGAGCGGAACGGAGTGAGCGGGCGAAGCGCGAACGAGTGAAGCGAGCCAGGCGGGGTGCAGGGGGCCCCGCCGATAGGAAAAAGAAGAATGAGTAACGAATACGATGTCGTCGTGATCGGCTCCGGCACGGGCGGCTACGTGGCCGCCATCCGCGCCGCGCAGCTTGGGCTGAAGACCGCGGTGGTGGAACGCGCTCCCGTGCTCGGCGGAACCTGCCTCAACTGGGGCTGCATTCCGACCAAGGCGCTGCTCGAGCACGCCCACGCGCTGAAGATCGCGCAGGACTGGAAGGAATGGGGCCTCACGATCGGACAGGCTGCCGTCGGCATCGACATGAACCAGGTGCACGCCCGCAAGGACAAGCTCGTCAAGGGTCTCACCGGCGGCATCGAGATGCTGTTCAAGAAGAACAAGATCGACTGGATCAAGGGCAGCGGACGGCTGGCAGGCAAGGGGAAGGTCGAGATCACCGACGGCCAGAAGCAGACCCTCGCCGCAAAGAAGGAGATCATCGTCGCGACCGGCTCCGCCCCGCGAAGCCTGCCGGGCATCGAGATCGACCGCAAGCGGATCATCACCAGTGATGAAGCGATCCACTGGAAAGAGATCCCGAAGTCGATTGCGATCATGGGGAGCGGCGCCGTCGGGGTCGAGTTCGGGTCGATCTTCCGCCGCTTCGGCAGCGAGGTGACGATCATCGAGCTCCTGCCACGCATCGTGCCGGTCGAGGACGAGGCGGTGTCGGCCGAGCTCGAGAAGTCGTTCAAAAAGCAGGGCATCAAGCTCATGACCGGCACGAAGGTCACCGGCGCGAAGGCGGGCGCCAAGGGCGTCGATATCGAGGCGCAGACACCGGATGGCAAGACGACGAAGCTGAACGTCGAGGTCCTGCTCGTGGCGATCGGCCGCGGCCCGGTGACGAGCGGCCTGGGGGCCGACGACGCGGGCCTGCAGATGGACCGCGGGTACATCAAGGTGGACCGGGACTTCAAGACGAACGTCCCGGGCATCTCGGCGATCGGCGACGTCATCACCTTCGAGCAGCCGGGACATCCTCAGCTCGCGCATCTCTCCTCGGCCGAGGGCGTCGTCCTGGCCGAGCGGATCGCCGGGAAGGAGTATCGGCCGATCAACTACGACCAGGTGCCGGGCTGCACCTACTGCGACCCGGAGATCGGCAGCGTCGGCCTCACCGAGAAACAGGCGCAGGAGCGCGGCTTCGAGGTGAAAACGGGCCAGTTCAAGTTCGGCGCGCTCGCGAGGGCGCGCATGGCCGGCGAGACCGAGGGCTTCGTCAAGATCGTCTTCGACAAGAAGTACGACGAGATTCTCGGCGTGCACATGATCGGCCCGCGTGCCACCGAGCTCGTCGCCGAGGCGACGGTGGCGCTGAAGCTCGAATGCACCGTCGAGGAGCTCATCCGCACGATTCACGCGCACCCGACCATGTCGGAAGCCGTGGGCGAGGCCGCCCACGCGGCGCACGGCGCGGCCATTCACGCGTAACACGAAGCGGAGTACTGAGACGGGCCACGGCCCTCGGCACGAAGGACACAAAGCGCACCAAGCGCACCAAGAGGACACAAGAACAATAAGTGTTTTCTTTCCTGGTGAGCTTCGAGGGCTTGGTGTTCTTCGTGATTGAAAGCCGTGGGCCCGTGTAGAGTGAGTCAGGAACTATGGCAACCAACGTCGTAATGCCCCAGATGGGGGAGTCGATCGCCGAAGGCACCATCGTCCGCTGGATCAAGAAGGTCGGCGATGCGGTGGACCGCGACGAGCCGCTGTTCGAGATCTCCACCGACAAGGTTGACGCGGAGATCCCATCCCCGTCGGCGGGGGTCCTGACCGAGATCATGGTCAAGGAAGGGGAGACCGTTCCGGTCAACAGCGTGGTGGCCGTGATCGGCGGGGCCGGCGAGAAGGGCGGTGTAGCGCAGCCCTTTAGGGCTGCCGAAGCCAGTGGCGCGGGCGGGATGCCCGCGGCGGCCGTGGGGCAGGAGGAAACGTCAGCCCCGTCGGCAGGCACCCCGGTCGACGACCGCACGGCGGTGTCGGACGCGCGACGTTCGGATGGCGCCGCGCCGGCCGAAACCTCGCAGGCGGGTCCGCTCTCGAAAGAGGAACTGCGCCGGCAGAAGTCCTCGCCGCTCGTCCGCCGGATCGCGAAGGAACACGACGTCGACATCCAGCAGATCAGCGGTACCGGGATCAGCGGACGCGTGACGAAGCAGGACATCCTGGGTTTCATCGAATCCGGAGCCGCCACGAAACCCGGGCCCGCGACGGCGCGGCCCGCCCAGGCGCCCGGTCCGGTCTTCAAGCCGGGCGAGAACGTCCAGATCGTGCCGATGAGCGTGATGCGCAAGAAGATCGCCGAGCACATGGTGATGAGCGCGCACACCTCGCCGCACGTCTACTCGGTGTACGAGGTGAACTTCGGCCGGGTCACCGAGCTGCGCGCGCGGCACAAGGCGAAGTACGAAGCGGCGAGCGCGAAGCTGACGTTCACCGGCTTCATCGCGAAGGCGATCGTGGACGCGCTGCGCCAGTTCCCGATGGTCAACGCCTCGATCGACGGCGACAACATCGTCTACAAGAAGGACATCAATCTCGGGATCGCCGTCGCGCTCGACAACGGGCTGATCGTCCCCGTGATCCGCAAGGCCGACGAGAAGAACCTGCTCGGCCTGAGCCGCGGCATCAGCGACCTCGCGGAGCGCGCG
This sequence comes from Vicinamibacterales bacterium, assembly GCA_040881785.1. Classification (GTDB taxonomy): domain Bacteria; phylum Acidobacteriota; class Vicinamibacteria; order Vicinamibacterales; family 2-12-FULL-66-21; genus JACDCA01. The sequence goes on along the minus strand of JBBECO010000031.1, from coordinate 1,640 downwards.
CGGTCGAAGAAGCTGAACCCCGACGAAGTGCAGGGCGGAACCTTCACCATCACCAATCCCGGCATCTTCGGCGCGCTGTACGGCCTGCCGCTGATCAACCAGCCGCAGGTCGCGATCCTCGGCGTCGGCACGATCGAGAAGCGTGCCGTGGTACTCGGCGACGCCATCGCGATCCGGCCGATGTGCAACCTGAGCATGGGCTACGACCACCGCCTGATCGATGGCGCCGACGCCGGACGGTTCCTGGCGTTTGTGAAGGAACGGCTCGAGAACTTTGATGAGGGGTGGATGTAAGGACTTCCGCCTGAAGGCGGACGGACAAGCATTGAGAACCATCGAAATCCGGCGTCTCGGAACCATCTCTTACGCCGAGGGCCTCGAGATCCAGAAGACACTCGTCGAGCAGCGGAAGGCCGGGGCCATCCCCGATCAACTGCTGCTCCTCGAGCATCCCCCCGTCATCACGCTCGGCGTGAAGGCCCGCAACGACCGCTCGCACATCGTCGCCACGACAGACCTGCTCGACGCCGAAGGTGTGGAGATCTTCGAGACCGGTCGTGGGGGGGACGTGACCTATCACGGTCCCGGGCAGCTCGTGGGCTATCCGATCATCGACCTCAAACCGGACCGCTGCGATGTCCATCGGTACGTCCGGGACCTCGAAGAGGTGATGATCCGGATGGCCGCGGCGTTCGGCGTGCGCGCGGGCCGCGTCAAGGGGCTCACGGGCGTGTGGGTCGGCGACGAGAAGCTCGCCGCGATCGGCGTCCGGATCGCCCGGTGGGTCACCAGCCACGGCTTCGCGTTCAACGTCAGTACGACCCTCCGGCACTTCGATCTCATCGTCCCCTGCGGCATCACGGGCAAAGGGGTCACCTCGCTGCAGAAGCTCATCGGGAAGCCGGTTCCGATGGGCGAGGTGGAAGATGCGGCATCGGAAGCGTTCAGGCAAGTCTTTACATGACAGTGACTTACAGACATTGAACAGTGTTCGGAATAAGGGACCTCGATAGGGTGTTCTATTGCCTACATGGAGGTTCCGCATGCGGCAGGCCAGTGAACACCAGTTGATCGGCCGGATGCAGGCTGGGGACGCCACGGCCGTCGCCGAGCTCTCCTCGACGTACGGACCGAGAATCCACCAGCTCGCGTTTCGATATTTGAAGAACTGGGAAGATGCCGAGGAGGTCGCGCAGGACGTCCTGCTCAAAGTGCACCGGAAGATCGGGCTGTTCCGCGGCGATGCGGCGCTGTCGTCCTGGATCTACCGCATCACGTTCAACACCGCGATGTCGCGGCTGCGCACGAGCCGATACAGCCGTCCGCACGAAGTACAGCCGCTGGAGCTGACGACCGAGAATGGCGAGCTGGCGGCCGTCGAACCGGCCGACTGGTCGTCGCTTGCCGACGATCACGTGCTGCGGGCGCAGATGCGTGCCCGCCTGATCGAGGCGCTGACCCACCTGCCGGAGGTCTATCGCACGCCGGTCATTCTGCGCGACATCCAGGGGTTGTCCACGGAAGAAGCGAGCGCCGTGCTGAAGGTCAAGTCGCAGACGCTGAAGTCACGCCTGCACCGCGGACGCCTGATCCTGCGTCAGCACATGGGGGAATTCGCCGGCGCCCTCACGCTGCACGAG
>JBBECO010000030.1:34357-45474 GCA_040881785.1 Vicinamibacterales bacterium | reverse complement strand
AGCCACGCGAACGGAGCGAGCCGGCGAAGCGGCGAGCGAGAGAGCGTGTAGGGGTATCCGAGGGGCGAAGCCCCTCGGATGAGACTAGTCGATGACCACGTAGCGCCAGAGGCGCTCGGTTTCTTTGGCCCCGACGTACTTCCCGATCTCCTTCATGAACTGCTCGCGCGTCTTCCAGGGACGGTACTCCTTGAACTCACGCACCATGCGCTTGCCCGCCCCAGGGATGGAGAGGATGTCTTCGTCGGTCGCCGTGTTCAGCCGCACCGGGATGAAGGTGTACTGCGCGAGCTGGGCCGTCTGTTCGGCGCCCACGTACTTGCCGATCTCTTTCTCGAACTGCGCATACGACTTCCAGGGACGATACTCGTCGAACTCCCGGACCATGCGCTTGCCGGCCCGCGGCACCAGCAGGATCTCTTCGGGCGTCGCGGTGTTGAGATTGATGTGGATGAACGCCCGGCCGTAGAACTCGGTGGCCTGCTCGGGGGTCACACCCTGCCCCGTCAAGTAGGCGTGCAGCTCGGTAATGCTCGCAAACGGCCGCTTGTCGATCAGTCCCTTCACGATCGCCGGCGTCATGTGCGGCATGGTCAGCAGGTCCTTCTCGGCCGCGGTGTTCGCATCGACGACCGTGATGGATTTGCCGACCTGTGCCGACGGCGCGGCGGCGAAGGCTGCGAATGTGACGAGGACGGCCGCGGCCAGTCCGAGCGATGTTGTGCGGTTCATAGTGTCTCCTGTCAGTCGAGTGCCGGATGACGGTAGGTATGCAGCAGGCCGATCAGTCCCAGCTGCGCCATGGCGGCCGGCGCCAGGGCCGGAGGGGCCTTCGCGGTGATGACCTTGAGGACCAGAGACCACCCGGCCAGGTCCGGATCGATCTCATGCTGAAACTCGCGGTTGCCGTTGAAGTGCAGCGCCAGGCCGACCGCGGCCGAGGCGATGCAGACCACCATCGCAACCCGCAGCGCCACGATGGCCGTCGGCGTGGGCCGCCACGCCACCCACGTCACGAGGGCGAGACTCAGCGCGATGAGCAGCAGCGGCGGCCACTGCCAGGCATCCTCATAGTGTTCGAGCAGCACCAGGTCGAGTGCGGTGGCGAGCAACCCCGCGGTCAGAAGCGCCAGCAGCAGCCGGCGCAGGCCTGCCGCAACGACGCCTTCGGCCGGATAGTGCGGATCAGTCAAAGTCCCTCATTCTGTCGCCGGCTTCGGCGAATGGTCAACCGGCCGGTCCGTTTCGAAGGGGGGCGGCGCGTCCAGCGCCTCGCGCACGCGCCGCGAGAGTTCCATTCGCGTGAACGGCTTGCTGACCAGGCGCGCGGGGGCGTGCGCCTCGAACTGTGCCGAGAGCTTCGCGCCGCTGTAGCCCGACATGAACAGGACGCGCAGATCGGGACGGCGCGCGCACAGGCGGGCGGCCAGCTCGTCGCCGTTCATCCGCGGCATCACGACGTCGGTGAGCAGGAGATCGATCCGGCGCCCGTCCTCACCGAACGCGCGCTCCGCATCGGCGGCGTTCGCCGCGGCGATCACCTCATAGCCCGCGGTGGACAGAAAGCGGTACGCCAGATCGCGCACGCCGTCTTCGTCTTCCACGATCAGGATGGTTTCGGTCCCGCGTCCGCCCGCGCCCAGCTCACGCACGGGGCTCCGGCGGACCGGGGGCGTGCCGCTGGTGTCCGGCGGAAACGCCAGCGTGAAGGTGGTGCCTCTGCCGGGTGCCGTGTCCACGCTGATGGTTCCGCCGCTCTGCTTCACGATCCCGTACACGGTGGACAGCCCCAGCCCGGTCCCTTCGCCCTGCGGCTTGGTCGTGAAGAACGGCTCGAAGATCTGCGCCTTCGTCGCCGCGTCCATCCCGCGACCGGTGTCGCGGACGCGGAGGACGACCCACCCGGCGGTGCCCTTCGCCTCGGTCCCGCGCGTCGTCTCGATGGTCAGCGTGCCGCCGCCCGGCATGGCGTCGCGCGCGTTGACCACGAGATTCATCAGCACCTGCTCGATCTGGCCGGGGTCGGCCAGCACGGGCTCGAGGCCTGGACGCAGCTTCGTGCGAAACCTGACGTCCTCGCCGATCAGCCGCAGCAGCATGCTCTCGATGCCCCCGACGACGTCGTTGAGGTCGATGACTTCGGGCTTCAGGACCTGCCGGCGGGAGAATGCCAGCAACTGCCTGATCAGCGCCGCGGCACGCTCGCCCGCGCGGCAGATCTGGTCGATGCTCGCCCGCGCCGGATCGTCCGGGCCCAGGCGGTCGAGCGCCAGATCGGCAAAGCCCAGAATGACGACGAGCAGGTTGTTGAAGTCGTGCGCGACGCCGCCGGCCAGCCGGCCGACCGCCTCCAGCCGCTGCGACGCCTGCAACTGCTCCTCGGCCTGCCGCTGCCGGGTGACGTCCACGGCGAAGCCGGTCATCCCGGAGATCTGGCCCGCTTCATGGACCGCGCGTGCCGAGATCTGCACATAGCGCACGCCGCCGGACTTGTCGATCAGCCGGGATTCCGTCGGCTCGGCGGACCCCTCCAGCGTCTGGCGGAAGGCCGCGTCCAGTGCCGGGAGGTCGGCGGGATCGAACAGGCGGCTGAAGTGCTGCCCGGTCAGTTCCGCCGGCGTGTAGCCGAAGCGTTCGACGGCCCGGCTCACGAATTCGATGTACCCCGCGAGGTCGACCGAGAAGACGACGTCGACCAGATTTTCGACCAGGTCCCGATACCGCCGCTCCGAACGCTCGAGCTCGTCGTGGGCGGTCTGCAGCGCCAGCCGCTGCGCCCGGGCGTCGGTGATGTCGCGTGCGCTGCCGTACACGCGTTCGATGCGCCCGCCGGCGTCCGTCATCGCGGCGCCGCGCGCGATGATCCATCGCGGCTCGCCGTCAGGCCGCAGCAGCGCGACTTCCACCTCGAACGGCTCGCCGCTCGCCAGCGTGTGGGCGACGGCGCGCGCGAGCACCTCCGGCGGGTTGTACATGCTGGACTGTTCCGCGTACGAGGGGGCGCCCGCGCGGGGATCCCGACCCGCAATGCGAAACATCTCGTCGGACCACGTGACGATGTCGGGCTCGACCTGCCAGGTCCAGGATCCGACGCACGCCCCCCGCTGCGACTCCTGGAGCGCGATTTCGGCCGCACGTCGGCCTTCTTCAGCCCGCGCGAGTCGGGCGCTGATGTCGTCGTCTCGCGTCATGTGGGGCGCATGCTGATCCGGAGGGGCGATTGTACCGGCACTTCGACTAAAATGCCCCGGTCCAGCAGACAATCCCACTCGAGTGACCAGGACGCCCCCCTGCCGCCCGGCGACGACGAGACGCGCCTCCAGCCATCGCGCAGTCACCTCGCCGGACGCGTGACGTTCGACAAGTCCGCCGACGTGCTGGAGGAGCGGGCACGCGAGATTCTCGCGGCCGCCGGCTATCCTCCCCGCGGCACGGATGCCGCGCGCGGCGTGGCGATGAGCGGGGAGTACGCAGCCTGGCTCGGCGCCCGGGACCGCTCGGCGTCCCGATGGGATGCCCTTGATGATGGAGGGAGCGGACTCGAAGCGATCGAACAGCTCACGCTGGGACCGGTGGGTCTCATGGTGCTCGATCTGAACATGCCCGACATGCACGGCCTCGAAGTCCTGAAGTTCGTTCGCCGCCACCCGGCGTACCGCGCGCTGCCGGTGATCGTCCTGACGACGCGCGGTGACGAGGCCAGCCGCGACGCCGCGATGGCGGCGGGCGCGACCGTGTATCTCACCAAGCCCTTTCTTCCCCAGGTGCTCGCCGAACATGCCCGGACGCTGTTCGACCAGGGCGCCTCCGTGCGGAGCGAGCCGTCATGGGCACGCCGGACGCCGGCCCCGAGGATTTCCCGGGCGCGTCAGGAATCTGCGCGCCCCTTCTTTTCCCGCCGCCGCACGTGCAGCCGGATGGGCGTCCCTTCCAGTTCGAATTTCTCCCGCAGGCGGTTGATCAGGTAGCGCTGATACGAGAAGTGGAACTCCGTCGCGACGTTCGTGAAGAACACGAAGGCCGGCGGCTCGGTGCCGATCTGCGCCGCATAGAGGACGCGCACGGCCCGCCGGCCCGGGCTCTTGGGCGGGTGCTCGGCGGTGATCTGCTGGACGAAGCGATTGAGCTCGCCGGTGGGCACCCGCCGCGACCTGGCCGCTGCCACCCTGTCCACCGCCTCGAGGACTTTCGTGGCGCGCTCCCCCGTCGCGGCCGAGATGTGCAGGACCGGCGCGTACTCCAGGAACTTCAACTGCCGCCGCAGCTCGTCGTCGAAGGTCTTGTAGAAGTCGGGGCCCCGCGATTTCATGAGGTCCCACTTGTTGGCGGCGATCACGATGCCGCAGCCGGCCTTCTCCGCCTCGCCGGCGATCGCGCCGTCCTGATCCGCGGGACCGATCGAGGCGTCGATGACGAGCACGGCCACGTCGGCCTTGGCGATGGCGCGCTTGGCGAGAATGACGCTGAGCGACTCCAGCTGGCCGCTGGCCGCCACCCGCCCGGGACGTCGGATGCCGGCGGTATCGACGATCCGGAAGGTCCGTTTGTGCCACTTGAGGACGGCATCCACGGTGTCGCGGGTGGTGCCTGGCGTTTCGCTGACGATCGACCGCTCTTCCTTGAGCAACCGGTTCAGGAGAGACGACTTGCCGACGTTCGGCCGGCCGACGATCGCGATGGCGGTCTCTTCCGACGTGTCTTCCCCGGGCTCCTTCCGCTCGGGCAGGAGCCGGACCACCTCGTCGAGCAGATCGCCGACCCCGTCACCATGCTCTGCGGCGATCTCCATGACCCTCTCGAAACCCAGCTCGTGGAACTCCAGCACCCGCCCGCGGGCCCGCTTGTCATCGGTCTTGTTGACCGCCATCAGGACCGGCGCCTTCGAGGTCCGGAGGTAGCCGGCGATTTCCTGGTCGCCGGAGACCAGACCCTCGCGCCCGTCGACCACGAAGACGATGACGTCTGCCGTCTCGAGCGCCCGGCGTCCCTGGATGATCACCAGCTCGTGGAGGGGATCCGTGCTGGCGCCGAACATCCCGCCTGTATCCACGAGGCGAAAGGGGGTGTCCTCCCAGACCGCCGGCTCATCAATGACGTCCCGGGTCGTCCCGGCGATCGCGGTGACGATCGAACGCCGTGTCCGGGTAATCCGATTGAAGATCGTGGACTTGCCGACGTTGGGCCGCCCGACCAGCACGACCGTCGGCAGCCCCAGGGCACGTTTCACGGGCATGATAAAAGTCTATTTAGCACGACGCTTGACAGCGTAAGTTACAGTCTTTATGATACTTACAACTCCTGAGGGGTCGCTAAGCATGATCAAAGTCGACATCGTCAACGAGGTGTCCAAAACCGCCGACATCACGAAGGTCAAGGCCGAGGTGGCCGTGGACGCCGTGTTCGACGCGATGCGGCTCTCGATGCAGCGCGGCGAGCGAATCGAGCTCCGCGGCTTCGGCGTCTTCCAGGTGAAACCCCGCAAGCGCGGCATCGGACGAAATCCGCGGACGGGCAAGGAAGTGCGTATCCCGCCCGGCCGGACGATCCGCTTCAAGCCCGGCAAGGATCTCCAGAACATCGGAGGTTGATTGCCCTATCCTCCTGACGATCCGGGGCGCCCGGCCCTGGCGTCTGCGTTCCCGTTCGAGACGTTCCACGTTCCGGCGCCTGCCCGCAAGTTCCGTCACCGCTGGTGGTTGCACGTGGTCCTGTTCCTGGTCACGCTGCTCTTCACGACCGTGGTTGGCGGCCTTCATTATCTCTCGTTCATCTCGGAGTTCGGCCGCGAGGAGGTCGGATTCGCGTGGGGGCTGGCCGTGGATGGGCTGTGGTACAGCCTGACGCTGCTCGCCATCCTTGGGGCGCATGAGTTCGGCCACTACTATTTCTGCCGGCGCTACGACATCGACGCGTCGCTGCCCTATTTCATCCCTGCCCCCATCCCGCTGACCGGAACGCTCGGCGCGGTCATCAAGATCCGCGAGCCCTTTCCCAACCGGACCATCCTGTTCGACATCGGCGTCGGCGGGCCCATCGCCGGCTTCGTCGTCCTCGTCCCGGCCCTTTTCTGGGGCATGACGATGTCGGAGGTCGTGCCGGTGCCGACGGGCGATTCGGTGTTCTACCTGGGGGAACCGCTGCTGTTTCGCGCGGTCGCGTGGCTGAATTTCGGCACCATCGGCGACGCGATGACGATCAATATCCACCCGATGGTGTTCGCGGCCTGGTTCGGGATGCTGGCCACGGCGCTCAACCTGCTGCCGTTCGGCCAGCTGGATGGTGGTCACATCACCTATGCGACCCTCCGGCGCTGGTCCACGCCGATCTCGCTCGCGACGGTCGGCACCGCGATCGTCATGACCTACAACTCGGCGAGCTGGATGTTCATGACGCTGATGATGCTCGCGATGCTCGTCCTGCTCGGTCCGCGGCATCCGCGGGTCATCTGGGAGGATGATCCGCTCCCGCGCAGCCGGCAGGTCGTGGCCGTCATCGCGCTGGTCATCTTCATCCTCTGTTTCACGCCCGTCCCGATCGACACGCTGATCGACTCATAACACCGACATCGGATCCACGTCCACGATCGTGCGCCGGCGGATCTCCGGGCGGGCCTCGAGCGCGGCGACCAGCGCCCGGCGCATCGTGGCGCGATGGCTGCCCTTGACGAAGAACTGCGCGCGGTGCTCCCCCTTCAGCCGGCTGAGCGGTGCGGGTGCGGGACCGAGCACGCGGTACGGCTCGCCGCCGAACCGCATCGCGCGCACGAGATCGGCGGCGTCCGCCATGGCGCCTTCACGCGTGCGCGACTTCACCACCGCGTTGATCATCGCCACGGTCGGCGGGTAGCGCAGACGTGTGCGGAAGTCGATTTCGTCGGCGAAGAAGCCGGCGTAATCCTGGCGGCAGGCGTGGCGGATGCTGTAGTGCGTCGGATGGATCGTCTGCACGAGCGCCTCGCCGCGGAGTTCTCCACGGCCCGACCGGCCGGCAACCTGCGTCAGCAGCTGAAACGTGCGCTCCCCCGCCCGGAAGTCCGCCATGCCGAGGCCGACATCCGCCGAGATCACGCCGACCAGCGTGACCCGCGGGAAGTCATGCCCCTTGGCGATCATCTGCGTGCCGACGAGGACGTCCACCTCGCCGGCCGCGAAACGCGCGAGCATCCCGGTGATCGCGCCCCGCCGGCGGACGGTGTCACGGTCCACCCTGGAGACCCGCGCATCCGGAAAGCGCTCGCGGATCTCGGCCTCGATGCGCTCGGTGCCGAAACCCATTTGTTCGAGATAGGTCCCGGCGCAGTGGGCGCATGTCGTCGGGATCCCGGTCGAGTAGTTGCAATAGTGGCAGCGCGCGCGCCGGATCGCCTTGTGAACGGTGAGCGACACACTGCAGTTCGGGCACTCGAGGCTGTCGCCGCACTGCCGGCAGAAGATCACGGTGGCGAACCCGCGGCGGTTGAGCAGGACCATCGTCTGCTCCTTTTTCTCCATCCGCGCGCCGATCGCCTCCACGAGCGCCGTGCTCAGGATCACGTCCGGTCCGTGTGCGGTAAACTCCTCGCGCATGTCCACGATCCTGACGTCGGCCATCGGGCGGTCGAGGACGCGCCGCTCGAGCGTCACGAGCTGGTAGCGTCCCTGCCGGGCGTTGTAGAAGCTCTCCATCGACGGCGTGGCGGAACCGAGCACGGCGAGCGCACTCGCCTGCTGCGCGCGGACGACGGCGACGTCCCGTCCGTGATATCGCGGCGTCTCTTCCTGCTTGTATGAACCGTCGTGCTCCTCGTCGACGATGACGAGCCCGAGGTTGGCGATCGGCGCAAAGACCGCGGACCGCGTGCCGACGACAACGTCCACCTCGCCGCGGCGGATGCGCTGCCACTGGTCGTGGCGCTCGCCGTCCGAGAGCCCGCTGTGCTGGATGGCGACGCGTTCGCCGAACGCGCCCCGGAAGAGCGCCGCGACCGCCGGTGTGAGCGCGATCTCGGGCACGAGGAGCAGGACACCGCGTCCGCGGCGGCGCACGGCGTCGGCGAGCCGGAGGTAGATCTCGGTCTTGCCGCTGCCCGTCACGCCATGAAGGAGCGCGCAGTGGAAGGTGCCGGCGGCCGACCAGGCCTTGAGCCTGGCGAAGGCGTCGGTCTGCTCGCGCGTGAGCGTGACGGGTGTCCGGGGTGTGACGGGGAGCGCGGCGGCCTGCTCGAAGGGATCGCGCTCGACGCGGCGGCGGTGAATGGCGGCAAGGCCGAGCTCGACGAGCCGCTTGAGTGTCGCGGCGCTGATGCCGCGCGCGGCGAGTGTCGCCGTATCGATACCGTCCGGTGCGGCGCGCAGGAGCTCGACCGCCTCGAGCTGCCTGGCCCCCTTCGGCGCCACCTCCGACAGCGTGGGCGCCGCGACGCGCACGGTGCGGAAAGCCGACGCGCTGCCTTTCAGCGGGCGGGTGATCTCCACCAGGCCGTCCGCTTCGAGACCGGTCAGCACGCCGTAGATTCCGCTGCGCGTGGCCAGCGAGTCCACGCGCGCCGGCTTCCGGTTGCCGAGTTTCGACAGGATCTCGGCGCGGAGTCCGCGTTCGAGGGCCAGACGCCGGCGGCCCTCGTCGGTGATCTGCGCATGCCGCTCGCTCTCGATCCAGGCCCGCGGCGGCATGGCCGCGGAGAGCGCCTCGCCGGCGCCGCAGGCGTAGTACTCGGCCACCCATTGCACGAGGCGCAGCACGTCCGGCGGAAGGAACGCCTCCCTGTCGAGGACGTCGATGATGGCCTTTGTTTCGGGATGCGGGGTGCGGGGTGCGGGGTGCGACGCGGAGGGCACGGAGGCCGCGGGGTCGGAGGTCACGGAGAGTACGACGCCCGTGAGAACGCGGGTGCCGAGCGGTACGAGGACGCGGGCGCCAGGGACGGGCGGCGCGAGATTGTCGGGGACGCGATAGGTCAGGGCGCCGATCGAAGGCACCGGCACCGCCACGCTTACCATCATGCAGGCTGATGGCTAATGACAGCCCGGTTGAAGCCGTAAATGGGAAATGGGACATGGGATATGGGAAAGCGTCCTGGACCGGCAAAGGGCCGCTGAACGCCAACCTTTGCCATTTGCCATTTCCCAATTCCCATATTCATGGCGCCTCGCGCCCCATGACAGCGAGCGCCTTCTTCAGGTCTTCCCAGGCGTACTTCTTCTGCCCCGGGCTGCGGAGGAGGAACGACGGGTGGAAGGTAGGAATCAGCGTCGCCCCGTGATAGTCGTAGACGCGGCCGCGGAGCCTGGAGATCGGGTCCTGTGACTTGAGCAGCGTCTTGGCCGCAAAGGCGCCGAGCGCGACGATCACCTTCGGCTTGATCGTGTCGATCTGGCGGAAGAGGAAGGGCTCGCAGCTCTCGATCTCGTCCGGCTCCGGGTTGCGATTCTCGGGCGGGCGGCACTTCACCACGTTCGCGATATAGACGTCCTCACGCCGGAAGCCCATCGCTTCGATCATCTTCGTGAGCAGCTGCCCGGCACGTCCGACGAACGGCACCCCCTGGACGTCTTCGTCCGCCCCGGGCGCTTCCCCGACGAACATCAGATCCGCATTCGGATTCCCGACGCCGAAGACGACCTGCTTGCGCCCCAGGGTCGCCAGTTTGCACCTCGTGCAGTCGCCGATGTCTTCACGGATCGATGTCAGCGACCAGACGAGAGGTGCGCCTGCAGGAGGGGCAGCCTTAAAAGGCTGCGCTACACTGTCCGTGGATGCGATCCCAGCGTCGCCGGTCTCCGCGCCAGAGGGTGTAGCGCAGCCCTTTAGGGCTGCCTCTTCTGGCGCCTCCATGCGCTGGCGCCACGCGGCGTCTTTGCTCACGCCGGTCACGCCGAGCTCCTGGTAGAAGCGGAGATGCTCGGCGAGCTGCCGGGGATCCATCAGCGGGCCGCAACGCGGTTGAGGATCTGCTCGGCGCGGTCGAGGATCACGCCCGCGATCTGTGCTTTCGGCGCCAGCGCGACCGGCTCGTCGCCGCTGGCGGTCACCAGGGTCACGGCGTTCGTGTCGGCGTCGAAGCCGGTGTCGCTGCGGCTGATGTCGTTGGCGACCATCATGTCGGCGTGCTTGCGTTCGAGCTTCTCGCGGCCGCGCCGGACCGGATCGCCGGCCTCGGCCGCGAACCCGACGAGCACCGGCCCGGCGGCGGTCTTCGCCGCGCCGAGGTCGGCGAGGATGTCCGGCGTCCGCACGAGGTCCAGCGACAGGGGCGCGTCGGTCTTCTCCAGCTTGCCGCCTGCGCGCCGGCGCGGCGCGTAATCGGCCACCGCGGCCGCCATGACGATGATCGCGGCCGTGGCGGCGTGGGCCATGACCGCGCTGTGCATCTCCGCCGCGCCGCGGACCCGGACGATCTCGACGTGTGGTGGCGCATCGAGCGCGGAAGGACCCGAGACGAGCACCACGCGGGCGCCGCGCCGCGCGGCTTCGGCCGCGACGGCATAGCCCATCTTGCCGCTCGACCGGTTGCCGATGTACCGGACGTCGTCGATATCCTCGTAGGTCGGTCCGGCGGTCACGAGCACGAGCTTGCCGAGGAGCGTCCCCGAGGGGCGCAGCATGGCGTCGGCGGCTTCGACCACATCCTCCGGCTCCGCGAGGCGGCCCTTCCCCACCCAGCCGCAGGCGAGATAGCCCTCGCCCGGATCCACGAAGCGGACGCCGCGCGTGCGGAGTGTCGCCATGTTGGCGATTACCGCGTCGTGCTCGAGCATGTGGGTGTTCATGGCGGGGGCCATCAGCACGGGCGCGCGCGTCGCCAGGTAGAGGGAGGTCAGAAAATCGTCGGCAATCCCGTGGGCAAACTTGCCGATGACATTCGCCGTCGCGGGCGCGACGAGCAGGAGCTTCGCGTCGGTCGCCAGGGCGATGTGCTCGATGTCGGCGTTGGCGCCGGCGGCGAACTGGTCGGTGATGACGCGATGTCGGGTGATCGCCTCGAAGGTCACCGGACCGACGAACTTCCGGGCGGACCGCGTCATGATCGCCGCCACGTCGTGGCCGCGCGTCTGCAGACCGCGGACGATCTCGACCGCCTTGTAGGCGCCGATGCCGCCGCACACGCCGAGCGCGATTAAAGCCATGGTGTTAGTCGG
>JBBECO010000030.1:0-34257 GCA_040881785.1 Vicinamibacterales bacterium | reverse complement strand
CGCAAGCGCGCCCGTTCGGCGAGCACGATGGCGCGCAGGCGTTCCACGCACGCCTCGAGCTCGTCGTTGACGATGACGTAGTCGTACTCGGCAAAGGCCGCCACCTCATTGCGAGCCGTCCGCAGACGCCGCTGCATGGCCTCTTCCGGATCCTTGCTGCGGCCGCGCAGCCGCTGTTCGAGCACGTCGAACGACGGCGGCAGCACGAAGACGCCGACCGTGTTCGCGTAGCGCGCCCGGACCTGCCGCGCCCCCTGGACGTCGATCACGAGCACGATGTCGTGGCCGCGGGCCAGTTCCCGCTCGACGTCGGAGGCACAGGTGCCGTAGAGGTTGCCGAACACGTCGGCCCATTCGAGGAAGTCATTGGCGGCCACCATCTCCTCGAACCGCGCCCGGGTCACAAAATTATAATCGACCCCGTCGGTTTCCCCGTGCCGCGCGGGGCGCGACGTGTACGACCGCGACAGTGCGAGATCCGGCACGATCTGCACCAGCCGCTCGACGACCGTCGTCTTGCCGGTCCCTGACGGCGCCGACACGACGAACAGGAGGCCCCGGCGGGGCATCCCGCCCGGAAGGCTACTCGACATTCTGCACTTGCTCCCGCATCTTCTCGAGCTCCGCCTTGAGCGAGACGACCACCTCGGACGCCGCCGGGCCTTCGGCTTTCGAGCCCACGGTGTTCACCTCGCGGTTCATTTCCTGGAGCAGAAAATCCAGCTTCCGCCCGCACGGCTCCGGGCCGTCCGCCAGTGCGCGCCAGTGCTCGAGATGCCCCCGGAACCGCACGACCTCTTCGGTGATGTCGGAGCGCCCGACGAATTTCGCGATCTCCTGGGCGATGAGCGTTTCGTCGGCGAGCGGATCGAGCCGCAGCTCCTTGACGCGCTCTTCCAGGCGCGCGCGCAGCGCGTCCATGCCGCTTGCCGATGCGGCCGCCACCCGCTCGAACAGCTCGCCGAGCAACTGCCGGCGTGCCTCGAGATCGGCCCGAAGGAACTCCCCTTCTTTCGTCCGCATCGCGTCGAGATCGTCGATGGCCGCGATCACCGCGTCTTCGACGCGGCGCGGCAAGGTCTCGTCGGGATCGCCGGCCTCCTGGGGCTTTTCGCGGATCGACAGGGCCTGCGGAAACCGCAACAGGTCGCCGGGCGTCATCGCGCCGGAGATGTTCCCGCGCTCACGCGCGCGATCGAGCGCGGCGCTGAGCGCGTCGAGGAACGCCTCGTTCAGCTCTACCTCGAGCGCCGGGACCCGGCGCTGCTGCACCGAGACACTGACCTCCACGCGGCCCCGGGCGACCCGCTGCTGGATGGCGATGCGGAGCCGCGACTCGATCGTGCCGAACGCCGCCGGCATCCGGAGCTGCGTGTCGAGGTGCCGGTGGTTCACCGACTTCACCGTCACCGCAATCGTCGCCGTCTCGTCGTCCCGCGTCAGCGACGCGAAACCCGTCATGCTCTTGATCATTGGATAGTCGGATGCGGACGCACCTGTCCGGGGCGCCGGCCCTCGAACGACTGCAGCGCGTAGAGCTTGGAATAGACGCTGCCGGGCGAAGCCAGCAGCTCGTCGTGGCGCCCGACCTCCACGATCCGGCCCTTCTCGAGGACGATGATCTGGTCGGCGCGCCGTACGGTCGAGAGCCGATGCGCGATGACGAAGGACGTCCGATTGCGCATGAGCGTCTGCAGGGCGTCCTGCACGAGCAGTTCGGATTCGGCATCGAGCGCCGAGGTCGCCTCGTCGAGAATCAGGATCGGCGCGTTCTTCAGAATGGCGCGGGCAATGGCGATCCGCTGGCGCTGCCCGCCCGACAAGGTCTGGCCGCGCTCGCCGATCCGGGTCTCGTATCCCGCCGACAGATTGATGATGAAGTCGTGCGCGTGCGCCGCCCGGGCCGCGGCCTCGATCTCGCCGGCCGACACGCCCGGCGTGCCGTACGCGATGTTACTGGCGATGGTTTCGTCGAACAGCACGGTTTCCTGCGTCACCATCCCGATCTTCGAGCGCAGCGACTTCAGCGTGACGTCACGGATGTCGAGCCCGTCCACCCGAATGGCGCCGCCTGTGACGTCGTAGAACCTCGGCAGCAGGTTGACCAGCGTCGTCTTGCCGGCGCCGCTCAGGCCGACGATGGCGACCATCTCCCCAGGGGCGACCCTGAACGAGACGTCCCGCAGGATCGGCTTCGTCGGACGGTCGTCGTACGCAAAGGCGACGTTCTGGAACTCGATCGCAAACCGCGGCGTCTGCAGCATCCCCGCATCCGGCCGTTCCTTGACCTCGGAATGCGTGTCCATCACCTGGAAGATGCGCTCGGCCGCGGCGATCGCCTGCTGCAGGCTGCCGGTCACGCGGCTGAGTTTCTTGACCGGCGTGTACATCATGAACGCCGCCACGATGAACGTCGCGAACTCGCCGGTGGTCAGCTCGTTGCGGGCGATCTGCTGGCTGCCGTACCAGACGAGCGCGATGACGGCGGCCCCGCCGAGCAGTTCCATCAACGGCGGCAGCGTCGCCAGGATGCTCGTGACCTTCAGATTGGTGCGGTAGACCTGTTGCGCGGCGCGGCCGAAGCGCCCCGCCTCGTGGGCCTCCGCGCCGAACGCCTTCACGATGCGATGACCGGTGAACGCTTCCGCCGTGACGTGCGTCAGGTTCTCGAGCTCCTCCTGGCTCCGGCGGGTGGTCGAACGGATCCGTTTGCCGAACCGGGCCAGCGGGTACGCGGCGAGCGGTGCGCCCGTCACGGCGACGAGCGCGAGCTGCCAGTCGAGGTAGAACAGCATGCCCGCATACGCCACGAGCGACAGGCTTTCACGGAGCAGATCCCCCAGTGTTTCGGAGACCGCCTGCTGGACCTGATTGACGTCGTTGGTGATACGCGACATCAGCGAGCCGGTGGACTTGCGGCTGAAGAAACCGGCCGATTGATCCAGGATGTGGCGGAACAGCTTGTTGCGGATGTCGCGGACGACCCGCTGACCGATGTCGGTCATCGCGTACACGGAAAAATAGGCCCCGAGCCCCTTGGCGATGTAGACGCCGATCACCATCCAGGCCCAGAACGCCAGCTTCTCGCGTGCCGGCAGGACCTCGTCGAAGATCGGTTCGATCAGCGCGATGACCCCCGCCGACGCCGCGGCATACACCAGCATCGCCGCGACGGCCGCGACGAAACGCCCGCGATACGGTCGGGCGTAGGCGATGAGGCGATGGAGCGGGTTCACTCAGTGAGTCGATACTTCAACAGGACCCAGAGCGCCACGAACCCGTCGCGCCAGGTGATCTTCTTCCCTTCGTCGTACCCACGACCGTCATAGGTGATCGGCACCTCGTAGACCCGGTACCCGCGCTTGAAGATCTTCGCCGTCAGCTCCGGCTCGATCCCGAAGCCGTTCGATTCGAGCTTGAACGACCGGAGCACCTCCACGCGCATCACCTTGTAGCACGTCTCCATGTCGCTCAGCATGGTGTTGTAGAGCACGTTCGTGAGAAACGTCACGATCCGGTTCCCCACGTAATGCGTGAACATGAAGACCCGGTGGCGCCCGAGGAAGCGCGACCCGTAGACCACGTCCGCCCGCCCCTGGACGATGAGGTCGATCAGCTCCGGGAATTCCTCGGGAGAGTACTCGAGATCGGCATCCTGGATGACGACCAGGTCGCCGGTCACCTCCTCGAACCCGCGCCGGAGCGCGGCCCCCTTGCCGGCATTGGCCGGCTGGAAGATCACCTTGATCGGCAGCTCGGCCGCGAGCCGCGTCAGGATGTCCCGCGTCTGATCCTTCGACCCGTCGTCCACGACGATCAGTTCGGTCCGTAGCGGCACGGCGACCACGCGCCGGACCATCTCCTCGATCGTGGCCTGCTCGTTGTACGCCGGCATCACGACCGAGAGCAGCGGATTGCTGAGCTGTCCTTTCAGGCTCGACATCAGCGGGCTTCTCCCCCTCTGGAGCCGTAGCCGGCGGGCCGCGCCTCGCGCCAGGCCCACGCTGTTCGAACGATCGTGTCGATGTCCTCCAATCGCGGCGTCCAGCCCAGCTCGCGTTTGATCCGGTCGCTCGACGCGAAGAGCACGCCGGGGTCCCCTTCACGGCGCGGGCCGATGGTCGCCGGCACCGGCTGGCCCACGATGCGGGCCACCGCGTCGATCACCTGCCGCACCGACACCGGCCGGCCGTTGCCGAGATTGAACGTGGCGGAGCGTCCGCCTTCACGAAGCGAGTCCATGGCGCGCACGTGGGCGTCGGCGAGATCGGTGACGTGGATATAGTCGCGAAGACATGTGCCGTCCGGCGTGTCGTAATCATCGCCGAAGATCTGAAATGTGTCGCGCCCGAGGGCGGCGTCGATCGCCCGGGGGATCAGATGGAGCTCCGGATCGTGGTCTTCGCCCAGGTCCCCGTCGGGGTCGGCGCCCGAGGCATTGAAATAGCGCAGGACGATCGCCCGCAGCCCGTAGGCGCGCTCGTAGTGCGGCAGCGCGCGCTCGATCGCGAGCTTCGTTTCGCCATAGGCGTTGATGGGGTGCTGCGGATGGTGTTCCGTAATCGGCGTCTCGACCGGGTTGCCGAAGACGGCCGCCGTGGACGAGAACACCAGGTGCGGCACCTGCTCGGCGACCATCGCGTCGAGCACCGACAGCGCGCCCAGCACGTTGTTCCGGTAGTACCCGGCCGGGTCGCGGACCGAATCCCCAACCGAGAGCCAGGCGGCAAAGTGCATCACCGCGTCGCAGCCATGGTCCCGCAGGGCGCGGCGCAGCCGGACGGTGTCGTGGATGTCCCCCTCGACGAAGTCGTGCGCGAAACGGGCCGCTTCACGGTGGCCGGCCGACAGGTCGTCGTACACGGTCACCTGGTGCCCCGCGGCATTCAACGCCTTGACGGCGTGGCTCCCGATATAGCCGGCGCCGCCCGTGACGAGCACGTTCCCCATCAGCGTCGTCCGATGGACGAATACGTGAAGCCCTGGGCGCGGATCTGTTCCGGATTGTAGATGTTCCGCCCGTCGAAGATGACCGGCGCGCGCATCACCTTTCGCATCCGTTCGAAGTTGGGTTCCCGGAATTCGTTCCACTCGGTCACGAGGACGAGTGCGTCGGCCCCGGTCAGCGCCGCGTAGCTGTTCTCGGCATAGGTCACCTTCGATCCGAAGATGCCCTTTGCGACGGTCATCGCCTCCGGATCGTACGCCTGCACGGTTGCGCCCTCGGCGAGAAGTCCGTTGATGAGCGGCACGGCGGGTGCCTCCCGCATGTCATCGGTGCGCGGCTTGAAGGCGAGGCCCCACACGGCCAGGCGCTTGCCCTTCAGGGAGCCGAAGTGCGCGCGCAGCTTCTCGAGCAGGCGCAGCTTCTGCTTCTCGTTGACCGCCTCGACCGACTTCAGGATCTGAAAATCGTACTTCGCGCTCTGCGCGAACCGCAGCATCGCCTTGACGTCCTTGGGGAAGCAGCTGCCGCCGTACCCCACACCTGGAAACAGAAACGACGGACCAATCCGGCTGTCGGACGCCACCGCCCTCCGCACCTGATCCACGTCCGCTCCCATGGCCTCGCAGACGTTGGCGACCTCGTTCATGAACGAGATCCGTGTGGCCAGCATGGCGTTGGCCGCGTACTTGCTCAACTCCGCGCTCGCGCAGTCCATCAGCATGATCGGTGCGCCCGTCCGGGTGAAGGGCGCGTACAGTTCCTTCATCAGGTCCGCCGCGCGCGGATCTTCCGCTCCGATCACGACGCGATCCGGTTTCATGAAGTCGTCGATGGCCGCGCCCTGCTTCAGGAATTCCGGATTGCTGACGACGCTGAAGGGATGCGTGGTCTCGCGGCGGATGATCTCGCGGACCCTGGCGGCCGTCCCGACCGGCACGGTACTCTTGTTCACGATGACCTTGTAGCCGTTCATCGCGCGCGCGGTCTCGCGCGCCACGTCGAGGACGTGCTTGAGATCGGCCGAGCCGTCCTCCCCGGTCGGTGTGCCGACGGCGACGAAAATGATCTGAGACGCCCGAACCGCGCGCGCCAGATTCGTCGTGAACGTCAGGCGCTTCTCCGTCCGGTTCCGGTGCACCAGCTCCTCGAGTCCGGGCTCGTAAATGGGGATGTGGCCCCGTTGCAGCTTCTTGACCTTGGCCGGGTCCTTGTCGACGCAGACGACGTCGTTGCCGTTTTCGGCAAGGCAGGCGCCCGCCACAAGACCGACGTAGCCGCTTCCCACGACCGCGATTTTCATCGAAAGAGATTCTCCGCTGGATACAAAACCCTAACGCTAGCACAGCAGAAAAAAGGCTGTCAATCTATTGAGTATTAAGGATTTGTCGCCACGGGGCCACCCGCCGTGCGAGCGCCGCCGTGTGGTACCATCCGGCCCGTTTGCGGATCCTTCTCGACTACCGCCCCGCCCTGCGGCAACCGACGGGTGTCGGCGGGTACGCGCACCATCTGGCGCTCGCCCTCCAGGCGCAGCTCGGTGAGGGCGACGCCCTGACGCTGTTTTCGAGCTCATGGAAGGACCGGCTGCCCCGTGATGCCGTGGCCGGCGCGTCATCGCTGGACCTGCGGGTGCCTGTGCGGCTCCTGAACCTGGCCTGGCATCGCCTGGAGTGGCCGCCCGTGGAGCTGCTGGGAGCCGGGGTGGACGTGACCTGGTCGTTGCATCCGCTGCTCATGCCGTCCCGCCGGGCCGTGCCGTTCGTCACCGTCCATGACCTGTATTTTCTCGACCGCCCGGGCGACACCGCGCGCGAGGTGCGGCGAGACTACCCGGCCCTGGCCGGGGCGCATGCCCGGCGGGCGGCCGGTGTGATCGTCAACTCTGAGTACACGCGGGACCAGGTCGTCTCGAGGCTGCAGGTCCCATCCGAGCGCGTGACGGTCTGCCACCCCGGCGCCCCCGCCTGGCCGCGGCGAGCGGGGCCGTCCGCCCGCGGACCGATCCTCCATGTCGGCACGATTGAACCGCGCAAGAACGTCGGCGCGGTGATCGCCGGTTATGCCGAGTTGCTCAAACGGGATCCATCAGCGCCACCGCTGGTATTCGCCGGACGGATGACAGGCCCGCCTCCGCCCGCGCCGTCCGGCGTGCGCTGGCTGGGCTACATCACGGACGACGAACGCCTGCGGCTCTATCGCGACGCCTCGATGCTCGTGATCGCGTCGGCGGACGAAGGCTTCGGGATCCCTGCGCTCGAAGCCATGACGATCGGCCTTCCCGTCGTCGCCGCCGCGCGCGGCTCGCTGCCCGAGGTCGTCGGTGAGGCGGGGCTGCTCGTGGACGCCGACGACCCGCGCGCACTGGCCGCGGCCATGCAGCGCGTGCTCGAGGAGGACCTGCTGCGCGCCGAACTGGCCGATCGCGGCGTCACGCGCGCGAACCGGTTCACCTGGGGCGCGTCTGCGGCTCGCCTGCTCGAGGCCTTCCGCGCGGGCCTCGCGCGCCGGAGGCGGGACGCGTGAGTCCGCTGCGCATTGGGGTGGACGCGCGCGAGCTGCTCGGGGATGCCACCGGCGTCGGCCGGTATCTCGGCGAGCTGATGCGGCGCTGGACGACACGCGCGGACGCGGACATGCGGCGGTTCATCCTCTTCGCACCGGACGCGCTGCAGCGATCCTTCCCCGGGACGGATGTCCGCGTGCTCGGCGGCGGAGGCGGCACGTGGTGGGAGCAGACCACGCTGAGCGCCGCCGTCCGGCGCGAGGCGCCGGACGTCTTCTTCGCGCCGGCCTACACGGCGCCGCTCCGTCTGGCCGCTCCCCTGGTCGTGACCATCCACGACGTGTCGTTCAGCCGGCATCCCGAGTGGTTTTCGTTCCGCGAAGGCACGAGGCGGCGCTGGCTCACGCGCTCGGCCGCGCGGCGCGCGCGGACGGTGGTGACGGTTTCGCAGTTCTCGGCGCGCGAGATCCAGGAGGTGTACGGAGTACCTGCCGAGCGGATGGCCGTCGTGCCCAATGGCCTGACGTCCCATCAGGCGGGGGCGACGGTTCCCCGCGAGCCGCTCGTCCTGTACACCGGTTCGCTTTTCAATCGGCGGCGGTTGCCGGATCTCATCGCCGCCTTTGCGCGCGTCGTCCAGGCCGTCCCGGGCGCGCAGCTGGCGATCGTCGGGAAGGATCGGAGCTGGCCCCGTCAGGACCTGCGGGCGCTGGCCGTCTCGCAGGGGATCGACGCGCGCGTGCGGATTGCCGACTACGTGCCCGACGAAGAGCTGGCCCGGTTGTATGGCTCCGCCTCGGCGTTCGGATTCCTCTCCGAGTACGAGGGTTTCGGCCTGACGCCCCTGGAAGCGCTGGCGGCCGGCGTGCCGATCGTGGTGCTCGACACGCCCGCGGCCCGCGAGGTGTACGGGGACGCGGCGGCGTTCGTGGAGCCAGGTGACATTCGCGGAACAGCGGAAGCGCTGACCCGCCTCCTGGTGTCGCCACAGGCGCGAGCGGCCCTGCTCGCGCGGGCGCCGGACGTCCTCGCGCGGTACTCCTGGGACACGGCAGCCGCCGAGACCCTGTCGATCCTCGAGGAGGCGGCGCGCCGATGACGCCGCGGCTGTCGATCGTCATCGTGAATTTCAACGGCCGCGGGCATCTGGAGAACTGTCTCGCCTCGCTCGTGGCGCACCCGACGGCCGCCGCGACCGAGATCGTGGTGGTGGACAACGCCTCCACTGACGGCAGCGCGGCCGTGGTTGCGCGCTGGCCCGAGGTGCGGCTCGTCCAGCTCGCGGAGAATCGGGGGTTCTCGGCCGGGAACAACGAGGGCATCCGCGTGTCGTCGGGCGAGTTGATCCTGCTGCTGAACAACGACACGGTCGTGCCGGCCGGGGCGCTCGACCGTCTGATCGGGCGGCTCGACGCCCATCCGGAGGCGGCCGTCGCCGGCCCCCGCCTCGTGGATGGCGAGGGGCGCGCGGAGCTGTCGTTCGGTCCGATGATCTCGCCGCTCGCCGAGCTGCGGCAGAAGGTGATCACAGGGCTCCACGCACGCCGCTTCGGACCGGTGTCACGGTGGGTGGACGCGCGGACCCATCGCGAAGGCTATGTGGACTGGGTCAGCGGCGCCTGCCTGCTGGTGAGGCGGCGTGTGTCGGACGCGGTCGGCGGGCTCGACGAGCGGTTCTTTCTCTACACCGAGGACGTGGATTTCTGCGCAAGCGTCCGCGCGCAGGGCTGGAAGGTGCTGTTTACGCCCGTCGCGGAGATCGTGCATCTGCGGGGGCGGTCGCGTGCGACCGCTTCGCGGCAGGCCGGCACCGCGTACCGCCGGAGCCACCTGGCCTTCTACGAGAAGCACCATCCCCGCCTCGCGCCTCTGCTCAGGATCTATCTGCGCCTGAAGAACGAGCAGCCTTGATAAGATCGTACACAAGTGCGCATTGCCATCGACGCGCGGAAGCTGCGCGACTACGGAATCGGGACGTACATCCGCAACCTGGTGCGGAACCTCGCCCGCATCGACCGCACGACCGATTACGTGTTGATCGTGCAGCCCTCCGATGTCGAGATCGCGAGCGAGCTCGGCGACAACTTCCGCACGGTGCCGGACTGGTCGGGCAACTACTCGGTCCGCGAGCAGCTGTCGATCCCGCTCGACCTGCGGCGGGAGAAAGTGGACCTGTTTCACGCCCCGCACTACGTGCTGCCGGCGCTGACGCCATGCAAGTCGGTCGTGACGATCCACGATTGCATTCACCTGCGCTTCCCGCAGTACCTGCCGAACCGGCTCGCCTACGTGTATGCGCGCAGCTCGTTGTGGATCGCGACGCATCGGGCTTCGCGGGTGCTGACCGTGTCGGAAACATCCAAGCGCGATATCCTGCGGTATTTCCGCGTGCCGGAATCGCGGATCGACGTGATCTACAACGCGATCGACGAGCGGCTCGGTGAGGCGCCGAGCGAGGCCGAGCTCGCCGAGGTCCGCGAGCGCTATCAGCTCAACGACCCGTTCGTGCTGTATACGGGGAACATCAAGCCGCACAAGAACCTCGAGCGGCTGATCGAGGCGTTCCATGCCCTGCGCCGCGGCGGCGGCCTCGATCAGGTCAAGCTCCTGATCATCGGCGACGAGATCTCGAAGTATCCGGCGCTGCGCCGCGCGGTGCATCGCTACAAGCTGCACAAACACGTGCGCTTCTTCGGGTTCGTCCCCGACAAGACCCTTGCGAGCCTGTATCGGTTGGCGAGCGTGTTCGTGTTCCCGTCGCTGTACGAGGGATTCGGGCTGCCGCCGCTCGAAGCCATGGCCGCCGGCACCCCCGTCATCACCTCGAACGTGTCGTCCCTCCCCGAGGTCGTCGGGAATGCCGCGATTCTCATCGATCCGTACGAGCCCGAGTCGATCGCCGAGGCCATGCGGCGCGTCCTCACCGATGCGCCGCTGCGCGAGGAACTCCGTGAGAAGGGGCTCGCGCGGGTGAAGCAATTCTCGTGGGAGCGGTCGGTGCAGCGCGTCCGCCAGATCTACACCGAAGTGATCGAGTCGTGACGGCCGAGCGCGTCGCCATCGTGCACGACTGGCTGACGGGCATGCGCGGGGGCGAGAAGGTGCTCGAGGCGATCTGCGAGCTCTACCCCGGCGCCACGCTCTTCACGCTGGTGCGGGTTCGCGGCGCGGTGTCGAAGACGATCGAGACCCACCCGATCCGCACCTCGTTCGTTCAGCGCTTTCCAAACGCCGGCCGGTGGTATCGCCACTACCTGCCGGTGTATCCCGCCGCCGTCGAGCTGTTCGACCTCGACCTGTACGATCTGGTCATCAGCAGCAGCCACTGCGCCGTCAAGTCGGTCATCACGCGTGGGGATGCGCTCCACGTCTGCTACTGCCATTCACCCATGCGGTATGCCTGGGATCAGTTCGGGGCGTACTTTGGCCCCGAGCAGGTCGGCCGGTGGGCCAGCCGGGCGCTGCGGCCCGTTATGGCCGGGCTGGCGAGGTGGGATGCGGCGACCGCCGGGCGCGTCGACCGCTTTGTCGCGAATTCTCAGTATGTTGCGGGCAGAATAGGCCGATACTATAATCGCAGGTCGGCCGTTGTGTATCCTCCCGTGGACACTGACTTCTATCGTCCGGACCCCGGCCAGACGGCTCCAGGATCGGGTGCTCTCGTGGTATCCGCCCTGGTTCCCTATAAACGTATTGATGTCGCAATCGAGGCTGCGCGCCTGACCCAGACACCGCTTCGAATCGTCGGGCAAGGGCCCGAAGAGGGGCGGCTGCGGGCGCTCGCCGCCGGCGCGCCGGTCGAGTTCCTCGGCTGGCGCAGTGACGACGAGGTGCGTGACCTGTACAGGGCGGCGGCGGCTGTGCTGCTACCCGGCATCGAGGACTTCGGGATCGTCCCGGTCGAAGCCCAGGCCTGCGGCACGCCGGTCGTGGCCTTCGGCCACGGTGGCGCCTGCGAGACCGTCGTCGATGGGGTGACGGGTGCGCTCGTGGCGGACCGTTCGGCGCAGGCGTTCGCCGAGGCGCTCGATCGGGTCCGCCGTCAGCCGGGCGATCGGGAGGTCATTCGACGCCACGCCGAGCGCTTTTCCAGGGCGGCCTTCAAGACACATTTTGCTGCGGCGGTCGGCGAGACGCCGCGCGAGCACGCACGGAAGGACCAGTCGCGGAGCGACCAGCATGATGCGACGGTATAACCGGCTGCTCGTCGCGTTCTACGTGATCAGCGACGCCGTGCTGGCGGCCATCGCGTTCCTTATCGCCTACTGGATCCGCTTCTACTCGGGCCTTCCGGTTCCGAAAGGCGTCCCGCCGTTCGGCGAATACCTGACGCTGCTGCCCGTGATCGGCCTGATCGTGCCGGCGGCGTTTCACATCCAGGGGATCTACCGGCTGCGCCGCGGGCGCTCCCGCGTGGACGATTTCTTCGCGGTGTTCGTCGGCACGGTACTGGCCGTGGTCCTCGGGATCGGCGGCACCCTCTACTACCGCACGTACTACCTGTCAGATGCGGCCAAGGACGCCGGTGCCTACGAGATCGCGCAGGGTGTCTGGGCGCTGTTCGTCGTCATCAACGTGGCGCTCACGTATCTCTCGCGGGAGCTGGTGCGTGAGGCGCTCGAGCGGCGGTGGAAGGCCGGCATCGGCCTCAAGCGCGTCCTGATTGCGGGCGCGGGCGATCTCGGGCGGATGGTGGCCGACAAGGTCCTGCAGCACCGGGAACTCGGGTTCCAGGTCGTCGGCTTCGTGGACGACCGGGCCGCCGGCGACCACATCGGCTACCGCGGTCTCCCCCTGCTCGGCACGCTGCCGGAGACCGACGAGATCATCCGCCGCGAACGCATCGACCACGTGTACGTCGCGCTGCCGCTCGACGAGCACGTCAAGATGCTGGCGCTCGTCGAAACGACCAACCGTGCAGGGGTGGACGTGCACGTGGTCCCGGACCTGCTCCAGTTCATCGCCCTGCGTGCCCGCCTCGAGAATCTCGACGGCGTGCCGATCATCAGCCTCAACGACGTCCCGCTGCGCGGGTTCAACAGCATTCTCAAGCGGCTGATCGACGTCACGATCTCGGGCCTGGCCCTGCTCGCGTTGTCGCTGCCGTTCGTCCTGATCGCCTGGCTGATCCGCCACGGCTCGCGCGGGCCGATCTTCTACACGCAGGAGCGCATGGGCCTCGACGGCAAGGCGTTCCACGTCTATAAATTCCGCTCGATGTACGTGGGCGCCGAGGACGACACCGGCCCCGTCTGGGCCCGCGACGACGATCCGCGGTGCACGCGGGTCGGCACGTGGCTGCGCAAGCTGGATCTCGACGAGCTCCCGCAGCTCTGGAACGTCCTGCGCGGTGACATGTCGATCGTGGGCCCGCGCCCCGAGCGGCCGTACTTCGTGGAGCAGTTCAAACACCGGATCCCGCAGTACATGCTGCGGCACAAGGTGAAGGCGGGCATCACCGGCTGGGCGCAGGTCAACGGCTGGCGCGGCAACACGTCGCTCGAAAAGCGTATCGAGTACGACCTGTACTACATCGAGAACTGGTCGGTGGGCCTCGATCTGAAGATCATCTGGCTGACGCTGATCCGGGGTTTCCATCGGCATGCCTTCTAAACGCGTCGTCATCACCGGCGCGGCCGGGTTCATTGGTTCGCACCTGTCGGAAACGCTCCTCGATCGCGGTTATTCGGTGGTCGGCATCGACAACCTGCTGACGGGCGACACGGCGAACATCGCCCACCTGGCCAACCGCGATTTCGTGTTCATCAAGCACGACGTCACCAACTACATCAACGTCGAGGGGCCCGTGCACGCCGTGCTGCACTGGGCGAGCCCGGCGAGCCCGATCGACTACCTCGAGCTGCCGATCCCCACGCTGAAGGTCGGCGCGCTGGGCACGCACAAGGCGCTCGGCCTCGCCAAGGCCAAGGACGCGCGGTTCGTGCTCGCGTCGACCTCCGAGGTCTACGGGGACCCGCTGGAGCATCCGCAGAAGGAAACCTACTGGGGGAACGTCAACCCGATCGGGCCGCGCGGGGTCTACGACGAGGCCAAGCGGTTCGCCGAGGCCATGACGACCGCGTACCGGCGGTATCACGGCCTGGATGCGAAGATCGTCCGGATCTTCAACACGTATGGTCCGCGGATGCGCGTGCGGGACGGCCGCGCCGTCCCGGCCTTCATGAGCCAGGCCCTCCGCAACGAGGACGTCACGATTTTCGGCAGCGGCGAGCAGACCCGCAGCTTCTGCTACGTCACCGACCTGGTGGATGGCATCCTGCGGTTGATGGAGTCCGACGTCCACGACCCGGTCAACATCGGCAATCCGCACGAGATGACCATCGAGCAGATCGCCCGCGCGATCATCGAGATCTCGGGGTCGAAGAGCCGGATCGTCTACCGGCCGCTGCCCGAGGACGATCCGAAGGTCCGGCGCCCGGATATCACGCGCGCGCGGACGCTGCTCGGCTGGGAGCCGAAGGTGTCGCTCGAAGAGGGGCTGCAGAAGACCCTGGCGTACTTCAAGACGAAGGTCCACTGACACTGCACGCCCAAACGGGGTTTGGCACCAGGAACACCAAGGCCACCAAGGGCACAAAGCCAGAACAGAAACAAGTTAACTCTTTCTTTCTTTCTTTGTGTTCGTTGTGGGCTTGGTGATCTTCGTGCGAATAGCCGTCGGCTCGGGTCGCTACCCGGGGACAGATTGATCCGATTTGTGACGTTATGAGATTTCACCTACTCGCCCTTCCGCTTGCTGTTCTCGCTTTCTCGCCGGCGCCGCGTGCTCAGGAGGCCGGCAGCGCCACGGTGGTGCCCATCTCGGTGAACGGCGACCCGGCGGCGCGGTTCTCGCTCGTCGTGATGAGCGACGGTTACACGGCGGCGGAGATGCCGGAGTACCGCGCGCACCTCGACAAGCACCTGAACGTCCTCTGGAGCATCGAGCCGTTCCGCAGCTATCGCAACTACATCAACGTCTACTCGATCGAGATCGTATCGGACCAGTCGGGGATCCGGTGCGATCCGGACGTTCCGGGGAGCGAGAAGCGGGTCACGCCGCTCGGCGCCAACTTCCAGGGGGGCTGCGGGAATCCCAACGCGCGCGGCATCCTCGTGAACCAGAACACCGCCCGCGAGTACGCGAAGCGCGCCACGCCGGCCTTCGACCAGATTCTCGTGATCACGAACACCGATACCTACGGCGGGATCGGCGGCGCGGTCGCGACGACCTCCGGCGGGAACTCCCTGGGCGTGCTCATTACGCCGCACGAACTCGGGCACTCGCTCGGCCGGCTGCAGGACGAATACACCTACCGCGAGCGCGGCGTCCCGGGAGGCCCCTACAAAGGCGCGGAGCCGCCCTCGGTGCACCACACGCTGCTGACCGAAGAGCAGATGCGCGCCGGGCAGAACAAGTGGTTCCGCTGGCTCGGGGACGAGAGCGAATCGGGTGGGACGATCGGACGCTTCGAGGGGGGCCAGTACACGACGGCGGGGATCTGGCGCCCGAGCAAGCACTCGATGATGATCTCGATCGGCTACTACTTCGACCAGGTCAGTCGCGAGCGGATGGTGCAGCGGATCTCGGAGCAGGTGAACCTGATTGCCGCGTCACGCACCGTCGACAGTCCGGTGCCCGCCGGTGATGTCGTGTGGATCGAAACCGCGCATCCAAACTTCCATGAACTGGAGATCACCTGGCAGCTCAACGGACAGACCGTCGAGTCCGGGCGCAATCTTCCCTACCTCGAAACCCGGGGGTTGAAGCTGCCGGCTGGCGAGTCGCGGGTCAGCGTGACGGTTGTCGATCCGACTCCGTTTTTGCGCGA
The DNA here is from genome assembly GCA_040881785.1 of Vicinamibacterales bacterium. Classification (GTDB taxonomy): domain Bacteria; phylum Acidobacteriota; class Vicinamibacteria; order Vicinamibacterales; family 2-12-FULL-66-21; genus JACDCA01. The sequence continues at coordinate 18,974 of JBBECO010000030.1, read as the reverse complement.
CCCGGAAATCCGGAACAAAGTGCTGACGGCTACCCGGACGTGGACGCTGGTCAATGCCGTGGGGACGCCGAAGCCGGTCGAGGCCGCATTCACCGGCTCCACGCAGACGACGCGTCCTGTCGCCGGCGGTGAGGTGATATACGTCGAGACGGCGAATCCTCCAAGCCGAGTCCCGAACCTCGCCTGGCATGTGAATGGGAAGCCGGTGAGCCGCCCCGCCACGGCGCGGACCTTGCCGCTTGCGGACCTGCGGCTCGCGCCGGGGACGCACGCGGTCACCGCCTCGATCACCGACCCGGCGGCCCCCGGCGGCGCCGGTCCGACACTCTCGTGGGTTGTGGACAACACATCCCCCACGGTCAATGCCGTGCTCTCGACGCCGGTTGAAACGAAGGCCGAGGCCGACGGCACGCCGCATTACGTGTTCGACGAAGAGTTCACGATGAAGCTCGAACCCTCAGACGACCAGAAGGGCTACGTCGTCGCCGAGTTCCGCGTGAACGGGGACGGCTGGCACCACTACTACGGCTGGCCCGATGCTCCAGAGGGAACGCCCTACAAATTCACCCCGCGCGGCACGACGATCAAGGAGCTGGTGTACGGCAGCCTCAGTAGCGAGGGGCTGTCACCGCAGCCGTGGGAGGAACGCACGCCGGGCTACGGCACCCACCGCATCGAGTACCGCGCCATCGATGCCGCGGGCAACATCGGCCCGGCGAAGGCGTTCATGGTCACGGTGCGGCCGGCTAAATAGTCACGACCGTCACGTATTCACCCCGACTTCGCTCTTCGAGCTTCGTCGAGGCAGGCTGCAGAGGACGCCAAGGACGCAGAGACGCTTTCGTTTTTCTGTCTTACCAAAAGTTCTTTGCGTTCTCTGCGACCTCAGCGGTGGGGCCTTTAGACAGCATGTCGATGTGGCGCGCTGATCAGGGCGCCGCCGCGGCCACTCAGGCCAACTTCTTGGCGGTCTCCTCCGTCGCGGTCTTCGTCCGGAGTTTCTTGATCCCCTGCTCGATGCGCTCGGCCAGCTCGCGTTCCTGCTGGAGCCCGCGCAGCGTGGACTGCGACTCCTGCAGCATCTCACCCAGCTTGTTGAAGCTGGCCATCACGTGGTCGGTCACGGCCTTGTGCTCGCCGAGCGTTTCCATGTTCAACCGCACGTCCTCGAGCATGTTGACGATGGCGCCCGTCTTGAGCTGCACCTCGTCCACGAGCTTCCTGCGGGCGTCGATGGCCGCGAGCCCCTCTTCCGTGTCCGCGATGCCGGCCAGTACCTGGTCCACCCGCTCGCGCAGGCTGGCGACGTCGTTCCTGTGCGCTTCGATGTACTGAAGGTCGGCCTTGCTGCGCGTGCTGATCTCGTGGACGCCGTCCACCTCCTTCCGGAGCGCATCCACGATTGTCTCGCGGTGCGTCAGCCCCTGCAGCTTGTGATCGACGTCCTCCGTGAGCTGCCGAAGCTCGCCGAGTCGCGTTTCGAAGGCCCCGATACGCTTCTCGGCAAAGGCCAGCTGGGTCCGCCGCTGCTCGAGCTGCTTGGCGGCGACCTCCAGGCGTTTCAGCTGGTCTTCGGCCGCTTCGAGCTGCACCGCCACGTCCCGCTGCCGCGTCTGGACGCGGGCCAGCTCCTCGACCAGTTCCTCTTTCACGGCGGTGGAGCGGCCGACTTCGTCGGCCAGCCCCTTCACGTCCTTCAGGCGCTCCCCCGCCACGTCGGCGGCGGCACGGGTCTGGACCAGCAGATCTGCGAGCCTCCGGGCCTGATCGGCCAGGGCCGCCTCCTCCTGCTGCGTCGCCTTGAACCGCGCGTGGGTCTTCTCGACCTGCGTCTTCAGCGTCGCCAGCTGCGCCGAGAGCGGCAGCACCTTGTTCTGGATGGCGCTCACCGCGTCGAGCTTCTGCCGCGCGTCGGTGACCAGGATCGACACGCCGTCGATGTCGCTCTTGAGCGTGTCCACCTCCGCGCGGCGGGCGGTCTGCTCGTCGAGCCTCCTGGCGACGTCCGAGGCCAGCGCGTTCAGCGTGTTCAACCGGGCCTCCACGCGGTCCACGAACGACTGCTGCGTGGCGATCCGCGTCATCTGCCGGTCGAGGTCGTCGGCAATGGAGACGAGGTTGGCGGCCTTCTGCGTACCCTCGTCCACGAGGCCGAGCTTGCCGGTGATGGCGTCCATCCGCGATTCGAGCTCCGGCACCGTGGCGCTGAATGCCGTCGTCCGCTCGAGGAAGGCTTCGAGCGCCGCGCGGTCCGCGCCCAGGCGGTCCCGCAGCTGGGCCGCGGCGGCGTGGCTCTTGTAGAAGTCCTGGATCTCCCGTCGAAGGACGTCCAGGTCCTGCCGGCTCTGTTTGAGATTCTCGTACTGCCAGCCGGTCTTCTTCGCCAGTTCGTCCACCTCCGCCAGCGATTCCTGCAGTGTCTCGAGTGCCGACTGTTTCTTTTGCAGGTCTTCGGCCTGCACGGCGAGCGCGTGCAGCTGCTTGGAGAGCTGGTCCACGCGCTGGCTGACGTTCGTCGTCACGCGATCGCGCGCCGCGAGACTCTCCATGCCTTTCTCGGCCTCCGCGATCGCCGTATGGAGCGCCTTGACGCGCTGGTCGAACGCGTCGAACTCCTTGCGCTCGACGGTCAGCCTGTCCATGTACGTGCGGACGAAATCGGCCAGGACCGCGCGATCCTTGTCGAGCCGGGCCAGGTCGGTCGCGAAGCTGTCGCGGGCCTTCGTGCCTGAATCGAGCTGCGCACCGACGTCGCGCGCGATCTTCTCGACCCGTTCGACGAGCTCCTCGGTGCGGGCGGCCTGCCGGCCGGCTTCGTTCAGCTTGTTGATCTGGACCTCCATGTTCCAGATCATTTCGTTCAGCCGGCTGGACTCGAGCACCGCGTGCTCGACCGTGTGCTTCTGCCCTTCGAGGGCCTTGATCTTCTGATTCACGTGCTCGGCCAGACTGTTGGCGACCGCCATCCGCTCCTCGGTGCTCTTGCTCATCTCCTGGAGCTGCGCGAGCGGCACGAGCTTCTTCTCGACGTCCTTGACGACCTCCGAGGCCGCATTGGCCTGATCCTGCGCATCCCGGGAGACGTCCTTGACGCGCGTGATCTCCTGGGCGATCTGTGTGGACACGCTGCGGAGCTGTTCGTACTCCGTCTTGAGCGTCTCGGCGCGTTCGGTTGACTCGCGGACCTCGGCCTGCGAGTGCCGCAGTTGCTCGCGGAGCTCCTCCAGTGCCGACTGGTCCTTCTTGAGGGCGTCGAGGCTCGCGCGTGTCTGCAGGGCCTGCGACGAGAGGCTCTGCATGGCCTGCTTCTGCTTGTGGAGCTCACCGTCGGGCGCCGTCAGGCGCGTCGCTTCCTGTTCGGCCTGCGACACGGCGGTCACGAGTGACTTGATGCGCGCCTCGACCGCGTCCACCTCGCGCGCGCGGCTGTCGATCGCCGCGAGCCGTTCGGTCAACTGGTCCATCCGGGCCTGTGCCTTGCCGGCCTGCGCCTCGACGTCCTGCAGCGACTTGCCGGCCGACAGCACCTTCGCCCCGTGCAGCTGGATCTGGGTGAGCATGGTGCTGAGAGCGGCGCGCTCCTCTTTCGAGGCGGCAATCAGGGCCTGCAGCTCGCCGATCTGCTGCTGCGCGGGTTTGGCGGGACTCTTCTTGAACGCGTCGAGCATGGGACTCTCCTGCCGGTAGCTCCGAAATTGCCTGAAGGACGGATGAGCCGGGAAGGATAGCCCTTTCGGGGGGGCCTCGTCTACTTGGCGGGGCGCCCGGCGCTGGAGGTCGTCAACCGGACGACCCGCAGCAGGTAATGGCCGGCCGAAACGACAGTGATGGCGAGCGAGGCGTAGATACAGACGCTCACCCACCGCGACGGCTGCTCCAGGTAGTTGAAATAGAGCGTGACCACACCGGTCAGGATGTACGTGGCCGTCGCGATCTTGCCGAAAATCGACGGCCGGAACGTGTGCGGCCCCACGGCGAGATTGAAGACCGCGACGGTGGCCACGATCGCCACGTCCCGGCTGATGACCAGCACCGTGAACCAGAGCGGCAGCCGGTTGGCCGAGCCGATGTCCGGCAGCGTCAGGACGATGAACATCGTGACGAGCAGGAGCTTGTCGGCCATCGGATCGAGCCAGGCCCCGAGCTCGGTATGCTGCCCGGTCGAGCGTGCGATCAGGCCGTCGAGCATGTCGGTCGCGCCCGCCGTGAAGAACGTGACCAGCGCCCAGCCCCGGTAGCCGTACAGCAGCAGAATCACGAAGGCCGGGATCAGCAGCATCCGGAGGATCGTCAGCTGGTTGGCCGCCGTGAGGTTCTTCATCATCGGCGGGTTGCGGCGAGTGTCACGAGGCGGTCCACCGCCGCGATCGCCTCGGCTCCGGACACGGGCCGGGAGGGCTGGAAGGCGTCCCCCTCGAGCGGCTGGATCACGCCTGCGGCGACCGCCGTGGCGGCCGCCGGATAGCTGAGGTGTCCGGCGGGCAGATCCGAAAAACGTGGCCGCGCACTGCGCCAGGCGCCGCCGAGCGCCGGGTCGCCAGAGGCGATCACATCCAGGATGCGGCGTGCCGAAAAGGCCAGATCGGCGCGTCGCACGGTCGCGCCGGGTTGGAAGGTGGCGTTGGGATAGACCTCCATGAACCCGGCCCGTGTGACCGGCAGAATCCAGCTCGCGGCCCAGTGGTCGCGGGTGTCGGTAATGACACCGGTGCCCCGCCGTGGCGCGCGCGTCACCAGGGCTTCCAGACGGACTCCGATCAGGGCCGCCAGCTGGGCGCGCGTAATGGTCGGGGCATCCTCGATGCCTCGAAACTCTTCCGGCATGGACGCGAGCAGGGCGCTGGCGCGCAGGGCTTCGATCCGTGCCTCCAGCGCCTCGGACGGCTCGAGGCCCGCGGCCCTCGCCAGGGCGTCGGCGGCCGCGGGCCGGTCGCCGAGCGCCTCGAACACGTCGGCGAGGAGGACATGGTTCCGGGCATCGGTTGGCTCGAGCGCAATGGCGTGCTCGGCGTGCTGACGGGCGAGGTCGAGCTGACGGTCCCTGAGTTCAACAAGGGCGAGCTCGCGGTAGAGAAACGGGCTCTCGGGCGAGGCCTCGATGGCCGCCGCATAGCCCGCGCGCGCCTCCGACAGCCGCCCGGCTTCAGCGGCCTTTCTGGCGTCGGCGACGCCCCCCTGCAGGACCTGGAAGCGCAGGACGTCCGCGCTGCTGCGAATATGCGCCAGGTCCGGATCGGCGGCGAGCGCCGCGTTGAAGCTGGCCAGGGCCGGTCCGCGTTCGCCGAGGGCCAGGTGCGCCTGCCCCTTGCCCGCGAGCGCCGGAGCGTAGGCCCCGCTGGCAGCCAGCGCCCGGTCGAAGTGCCCGAGGGCCGCTTTCATGTTGTTCCGCGCCATGGCGACGTAGCCGAGGCCCGCGTGCGCCGGGTAGAAGGTGGGGTCCCGTTTCAGGACGGACGTGTACCGGCGCTCGGCGTTCCGGAGGTCGTTGGCCTGGAGCGCCTGCCACGCCGCCTGATGCTCGGCCAGTACTTCCACCGGGACCGCCGCGTCCGCATCCGGAAAGACGAACTCAGGGTGGCGCGGCGCGCCAGGCGCGGCGGGCGGCACGGTCTTCGGCGCGCAGCCGGCGGCCACGGCCCCGAGCAGCAGTCCCAGCAGGAGCCGGTGCAGCGCCTTCATGTCCGGCGGGCCTCCGGAGCGCCGGCGCTGCGCTGCAACCGCTCCACGGCGCGCCGTGGCACGGCGGCCTCTATCGACACATGTCCATTGGTTGCCACGTGACTCCTGATCCGCCCCACGCGATAGAGATACGCGATTTTCTGCCGGTCGTTCTCGTCATCGGACGAGAACTCGAACCGCACGACGGTCGTGTCGAGCGCGAGCCGCCCTTCGAGCACGGCGATCAGCTCGTCGCGCCCTTCGCCGGTGAGCGCCGAGACGCACAGCGCGCCGGGATGGACCGCCGTGATCCTCGCCCGCTCGCCGGCATCGAGCTGGTCGCATTTGTTGAAGACCTCCACGGACGGCACCCGCTCGGCGCCGACCTCCGCCAGCACGCTGCGGACGGCGGCGATGTGCCGGTCCCGCTCGACGCTCGAGGCATCGATCACATGGAGCAGCAAGTCGGCGGCGGCGACTTCCTCCAGCGTGGCGCGAAACGCCGCCACGAGCGAGGTCGGCAGCCGCTCGATGAAGCCGACCGTATCCGACACCAGCAGCTCGCGGCTGTCCGGGAGCTTCACCTTCCGCACGAGCGGGTCGAGCGTGACGAACAGCGCATCCGACGCCACGGCCGAGTCCCCCGTCAGCATGTTGAACATCGTGGTCTTGCCGGCGTTGGTGTAGCCCACGAGCGCGACGGTGGGGACGGCCGCCTTGTGGCGCCGCTCCCGCAGCTGGGTCCGGCGCTTCCGCACGGCGTCGATCTCCTGCGAGAGCAGACTGATGCGATACCGGATACGCCGCCGGTCGGTCTCGAGTTTCGTTTCACCGGGTCCGCGCGTGCCGATGCCGCCGCCCAGGCGCGACAGGGCCGTGCCGGAGCCGACCAGCCGCGGCATGACGTATCGAAGCTGCGCGAGCTCGACCTGCAGTTTGCCCTCACGCGTGCGGGCCCGGCTGGCGAAAATGTCCAGGATCAGCTGGGTCCGGTCGAGGACCTTGCGCTCGAGCGCCGCCTCGAGATTCCGCAGTTGGGCGGGGCTCAGCTCGTTGTCGAAGACGACCGTCTCCGCGCGCGTGTCCGCGCACGCCGCCGCGAGTGACGCCACCTTGCCGCTTCCGAGAAACGTCGCGGGATCCGGCTTGGGGTTCTTCTGGAGCACCCGCAGCACCACGGACGCGCCGGCGGCCTCCGCGAGGCCGGCCAGCTCGTCGAGTGAATGCTCGGGATCGAAGTGACGGGAGGAACCGGTGAAGAGACCGACGAGCGCCACGCGCTCGCGCGTGCCGTTCGCGGTCGAGCGTGAAGCCATGCGCGTCACTCGAGCGATCTTAGCACGCGGTCCCAGGCGATCGCGCCGGGACGGATGAGGCGCGGCTGAGACGCGCGCACGTCCACGAGCGTGGACGGGGCGCCGCCCGGCGTCTCGCCGCCGTCCAGGACGAGCCCGACCGAACCTCGCAGGCCACCGGCGACCGTCGCGGCGGAAGTCACTGCAGGTTGACCGCTCGGATTTGCGCTGGTGGCGGTGATGCAGAAGCCGAAGGCGCGCGCCAGCTGCCGCGCCGCGTCGCACGCGGGCACGCGCACCGCGATCGTGCCGTCCGCCGCTCTGACCTCTTCACAGATGACGTCACGCGCCGGCACGACGATCGACAACGGTCCCGGCCAGAACGCCCGGGCCAGCCTCGAAGCGGCCGCGTTCAACTCACCGGCAGCCGCGGCCTGCTGGACGTCGCACGCGATCAGCGGGATCGCCTGGCCCGTCGGCCGTCCTTTCACCGCGAACAGCCGCGCCACCGCGTCGGACCTCCGCGGATCCGCCGCCAGCCCGTAAAAGGTGTCGGTCGGGTACACGACCACGCCCCCTTCGCAGAGCACCGCCACCGCCTCGTCGATGTCCGCCCTCGTCATGGCCTCATCTCTCTTCGGTCGGCGGCGCGGCCGTCAACGGCGCAGCCGACGTGATCATGAGGCGCGACACGAGCAGCGCCAGCGCTCCGAGCATCAGCCCGTCCATCAGGAACACCGCCCGCAGGCTGGTCGCCCCGAGCAGTCCGCTCACGACGGGGCTCACCGCCAGGCCGACGAGCGAGGCCGTGGTGAGCAGGCCGAAGCCGGCGCCGCGCGCCCCCGGCGGGATGACGCCGCTGGCCGCGGTATACGACGCGGTCGTCGCCGTGCCGATCGCCACGCCGAACACGACCGTCGGCAGCGCCAGCCACCATGCACTGCCCGCGATCAGGAAGCCCGCGACGCCGCCGCCGGCGACGGCGCAGGCCGTCGCGATGACGCCCCGCGGTCCGCCCCGGTCCATGAGACGGCCGCACAGGTGATTGCCGAACGCGCCGGCGCCGGCCGACAGCGAGAACAGGATGCCGGCCTGCAGCGGCACCTGCGCATCCGGGGTGCCGAGCGCTCCAACGAACAGCGGCAGTATCGGGCCGAAACTGCGATCCACGAACTGCAGGCCGAAGATCACCACCATCAGCAGGATGAAGTTCTCGAAGGCGAGCACGTTCCGGAACGTGATCCGTCCGCTCGGCTCCGCGGCGGCGTCACGCTTGAGGACACCTCGCTCGTCATAGGCCAGCGTCACGACGACGACGGCGAACAGATAAAAGCTCGCGGTGACGAAGAACGCGTTCCGCAAGCCGACGGCCTGCGCGACGACGCCGCCGATGACCGGCCCGAGCGCCGGCCCGAGCCGCTGCGCCGTCTGCACGAAGCCGATGGCATAGGCCGTGTGCGCCGGCGGCGCCGAATCGGCCGCCATCGTCAACGTCAGCGCGCCGTAGCCCGCAAACAGGCCCTGAACGGCCCGCAGGGCGAAGACGTGCCAGGGCTCGGTGACGAAGGCCATCGCCGCCATGACGACGACGAAGCTGACGAGCGACCGCTGGACCATGATCTTGCGTCCGTAGCGGTCGGCGAGCCGGCCCCAGAGCGGCGCCATGAACGCCGTGATGGCCGGCGTCACGCCCAGGCTGAAGCCCGACCACAGCGCGATCTCCCCGACGTCCGTGAGCCCGAGCAGCTCGAAATACAGCGGCAGGAACGGCATCACCAGGGTGAAGCCGGTGAAGCCGATGAAGCTGGCGGCCGTGACGGCGTAGAGGTTCCTGCGCCAGTGCAAGGGTCAGAAGCGGACTCTCACCATCCGCGTTTGCTCCACATGAATGGTGTCGATGAAGCGGATCCGCGCCGGCTTGCTCTGCATGATGAGCGAGTGGGTGCGGACGCCGTCGCCGAAAAACCGGACTCCCCGTATCAGGGTCCCGTCGGTCACGCCCGTGGCCGCAAAGATGAGGTTCTCACCCGACGCGAGATCCTCGGACGTGTAGATGCGCTTCGGATCCGTACCCATCTCGCGGCAGCGCTCTTCATCGCCGGGCTTGGCCACCACGAGCCGGGCGTAGATCTCCCCGTTCAGGCAGCGCATGGCCGCGGCCGTCAGCACCCCTTCGGGTGCGCCGCCGATGCCCATCACCGCATGGACGCCGCTGCCGACCACGGCGGCCGAAATGGCTGCCGACAGGTCGCCGTCGCCGATCAACCGGATCCGCGCGCCGGTGGCACGGATGTCGGCGATGAGCTTCTGGTGACGCTCCCGCTCCAGCACCACGACGACGAGGTCCTCGACGTCGCGCTCGAGGCACCGGGCGATGGCGCGGAGGTTCTCCGCCGGCGTCGCATCGAGGCTGACGGCACCTTTCGAGCTGGGCCCGACGACCAGCTTCTCCATGTACATGTCGGGCGCGTGCAGCAGCCCGCCCTGCTCGGCCGCGGCCAGCACCGCGATGGCGTCGGGCGCTCCAGTCGCGCACAGGTTCGTGCCTTCGAGCGGATCGACGGCGATGTCGACCTTGCGGAAGACGAGGGACGCGTGCTCGGGCTTGGTCGCCATGCCGACCTTTTCGCCGATGAAGAGCATCGGCGCCTCGTCGCGCTCCCCTTCGCCGATGACGATCGTGCCGTCGATCGGTACCGAGTCCATGCACTTGCGCATGGCTTCGACCGCCACGCGATCGGACTTGTGGCGGTCACCCTGTCCCATCGTCTTGGCGCAGGCGATGGCGGCCTGTTCGACAACGCTGAGAAAATCGAGAGAGAGGTCAGAGTTCATGTGCTCCTTGTCAGGAGCTGGGAGCCAGGAGCTGGATCGTCCTCGCGGTCCAGGCGATCCAGCTCCTAGCTCCTAGCGCCTTTGGATGGCCGGCAGCTCGCACCGGAGCGGTTTGTCCTGGCGGAAGCCCAGGACGTAGTCGGCCTGCATCAGCTTGTGGATCTCCCGCGTGCCCTCGTAGATCACCGCCCCCTTGCAGTTGCGGTAGAAGCGGCCGACGGGGTACTCGTCGGAGTACCCGTTGGCGCCGTGGATTTGGACGGAGTCGCCCGCGGCGCGCTCGGACGCGACGGTCGAGAACCACTTGGCGAGCCCGGTCTCGCGCGTGTTCCGCCGGCCCGCGTTCTTGAGCGCCCCGGCGCGCAGCCAGAGCAGACGCGACGCCTGATAGTCCGACTCCATCTGCGCGATCATTTCCTTCACCAGCTGGTGCTCGGCGATGGCCTGTCCGAACGTCCGGCGCTCGAGCGCGTACGTCACGCTCGCGTCCCGGCAGGCGCGGATCAACCCGGTTGCGCCGGCCGCCACGGTATAGCGCCCCTGATCGAGCGCGAACATCGCGATCTTGAACCCCTCGCCTTCGCGGCCGACCAGGTTCTCGGCCGGCACCTCGACGTCGTCCATGTTGAAGAAGCCGGTATTGCCGGCGAGGATCCCCCACTTTTCCTTGAGCGTGCCGCTCGAAAATCCCTTGAAGGCGCGCTCGATGATGAAGGCACTGATGCCCGAGGTGTCGCGCTGCTTCTTCTTTTCGAGATCCGTCCAGGCGAAGACGAGGAAGTTGTCGGCGACGTCGGCCAGCGAGATCCACATCTTCTCGCCGGTGACGTGGTATCGGTCCCCCTTCTTGATCGCCACGGTCTGAATGCCGCGTACGTCACTGCCGGCGGCCGGCTCGGTCAGGCCGTAGGTCGCGATCTTCTTTCCCTGCGCCTGCGGGACGAGATACCGCTGCTTCTGGTCCTCGGTGCCCCAGGTGAGCAGCGTGAGGCAGTTCAACCCGGCATGCACCGACATGATCACCCGAAGCGACGTATCGACGTACTCGAGCTCCTCCGACACGATCCCCAGGCTGATGTAGTCCATGCCCGCGCCGCCGTAGTCGGCCGGGACCGAACATCCGAGCAGTCCCATGTCGGCCATCTGCGTCAGGATGTTCGTGTCGAACCGGTGCTCCCGATCGAGCTCGCGAATCCGCGGCGCCACTTCGCGCGCGCCCCACTCCCGGACCGAGTTCTCGAGAAGCTGATGCTCGTCGGTCAGATCGAAATCCATCATGTATGTATCCTTCGGCGAAATATCAAACACCCTATTCTAGTGCACCCTTCAGGTATCCTTGGACCATGCGGCCGGTCATCGCCCTGCTGAGCGACTTCGGCTCCCGCGACCACTACGTCGGGACGATGAAGGGCGTCATGCTGGGGATCTGCCCGGATGTGACGTTCGTGGATATCACCCACGACATCGCCCCGCACGACGTGCTGGACGGCGCGATCGAACTGGCGGCCGCCTATCGGTTCTTTCCCGCCGGGACGATTTTTCTCGCGGTGGTGGACCCGGGTGTCGGGTCCGGGCGGCGCGGCATCGCCGCGGAGGTCGGGGACTACCGCTTCGTCTGCCCCGACAACGGCCTGCTGTCGGCGGTGATCCGTGACGTGCCGCCCAGGAAGGTGGTGGAGCTGACCGAGCGGCGCTACGCGCGCCCCACGGTCAGCCGCACCTTCGAAGGCCGGGATCGCTTCGCGCCGGCGGCGGCGTGGATCGCCAAGGGGATCCACCTGCCGGCCCTCGGGCGCAACGTGCCGAAGCTGCAGCGGCTCGACATCCCCGAGGTGGTGGTCACGGAGGACGCGCTGCGCGGCGCCGTCCTGCGCATCGACCGCTTCGGGAACCTGGTGACGAACATCGATCGGAAGGCGTTCGAGAAGTTCGGGCGCGAGGCCGGGGTCCAGGTCACGGCGGGCGGCGCCAGCGTCGGCCGGCTCGTCGCCACGTACGCCGACATCCAGTCAGGCGAAGTCTGCGCGCTCTTCGGGAGCACCGATCACCTCGAGCTGGCCGCCAACGCCGGCAGCGCCGCCGACATCCTGGGGCTGCTGCGCGGCACGATCGTCGAGATCGTGCGGGCGTGATCCCCGCTTGTCACGGCCGGCCTGCGGCCGTGCCTGCCCGTGGCGCCGTGGCGCGGTCACCGCTTGCGGAGCAAGATTTCGCGCGTGTTGCTTTTGAGCAGGAAGGAATCCGAGACCACCAGTCCCTCGAACATCTTGATGATGTCGCGGTTCAGGAGCGGGTACTTGGGCCCCCCGGCGCCGGGATGATGACGGCGGCGCACGGATTGTTCGTCGGCGATCTCGAACTTCGAGAACGGGGCGCGCTCGACGGCCGCCGTACTGAAGAATCCCATCACCGCCCCGCCCGGTCGAAGCATCCTCTTGATGTGCGTCGCCAGCGCCAGGGCGGCGGGCTTCTCGAGGAAATCGAAAAAATCCCAGCATAGCACACCGTCCACGGCCCCCTCGCCGTGGCGCAGACGCGCGGCCATGGCCGCCTGGAATCCTTCGGTGCCGCCGGACTTCTTGTATTTGTCGAGTTCGCTGACCAGGTCTTCGATGAACAGCTTGCAGTCGAGCCGTTCCCCGAGGAACGCGACGTTGCTCCCGATGACCGGTCCGAGGTCGATGACGACGGAGGGTTCGGGCTGGTTCTTCAGGGCCGAGAGAAATTTCGGGAAGGCCTTTGACGCGACGATCGTGTCGGCGCCTTTGGGCGGCGAGATATCAGCAGGACCGGGTCCGGCGCGTCGGCCCCACTTGAGGAGATCGGACAGCATCTATCGAATTCGTGTGCTCATCGAGTGGCGTTCTAGAGGACGTGCCGACCTTCGAACCAGGGCCTAGGTTTACCGCTTCACGACGCACGGCGCCGATGAAGCGATAAACCGATGCGGGGATACCTCGAATCAGGCGATCAGCGGTTGGCGCCGGCAGGCGCCGCGTTCGCGGTCGGCGCGTTGGCCACCGCCGGCGCGCTGGCCGGCTTGACCTCGGGCTTGTCGGCGGGCTTTCCGGACGCACCCGCCTTCTGCATGTCGATGCTGCCGCGGAAGTGCGCTCCCTCCGCAATCGCCACACGCGGGGCGGCGATGTCGCCGTCCACCGAACCGTTGTCGCGAATGTCGACCTTCTCGCTGGCCGTGACGTTGCCCGTGACCTCGCCGAGAATGATCACGGACTTGGCAAACACCGCGGCCTTGATGCGGCCGTTGGCGCCGATGGTCAGCACGTTCCCCTGCAGCTCGATCTTGCCTTCGACCTGCCCTTCGATCGTGAGATCTTCGCTGCCGTTGAGCTCCCCTTTGATGACGACAGATTTGCCAATATTCACGGTCTTGTTCTCCAGTCCTCGTTGAGATTCAGCCGCCGGCCGCGCCGGGGGCGCCGAATCCACAGCCGGCGTCTTCACCGTCTGCGACGGCGCTGCAGCGGGGGCCGCCGGGCTCCCAGCCGGCTTCGCCGGTTCATCGCGTTTCCACATAAGTCTTCTCCACCAGTCCGAAGGTTGCGCCGGGTGTTCTATTTTGAGCGGCTGGGTAGCAAGTTTGGCCAGTATACGGGAGCGGTCCTGCCCTGTCCAGTCTGACGCTAGTCCTTTTATTGCTGAGACTTACGGGGAATGCTATGATGAAAAATTCTCATGCGGATCTATTTCGACCACAACGCCACGACCCCGCTCGACCCGGTCGTCCTGGATGTGGTCACGCGCGTCCTGCGCGACGAGTTCGGCAACCCGTCCAGCGTCCACCACTTCGGCCAGCGCGCCAAGGCGGTGCTCGACGAGGCGCGAAGCGCGGTCGCCGCGCTCCTCAGCGGCGAACCGTCCGAAGTGGTCTTCACGAGCGGCGGCACCGAGGCCGACAACTTCGCGCTCCGCGGAGTCGCCGAGGCGCTCGAGCCGACGGGCCGGAAGCATCTCATCGCCACCACGATCGAGCACGAGGCCGTCCTCGTCACGCTCAAGGCGCTTGCCCGCCGCGGATGGACGACGACGCTACTGCCGGTTGACGCGAGTGGCATCGTGTCCCCTGACGCGCTGCGCGAGGCGATCACCCCCGACACCGGACTCGTCTCCGTCATGCACGCGAACAACGAAATCGGCACGATTCAGCCCATCGACGCGCTCGCCGAGATCGCGCACGCGCACGGCGCCGTCTTTCACACCGACGCCGTGCAGTCGGCGGGAAAGATCCCCGTCAACGTGCGAACGCTGGGCGTGGATCTCGTCTCGATCTCCGCGCACAAGTTCTACGGACCCAAGGGAGCCGGGGCGTTGTGGATCAAGCGCGGCACGCGTGTGGCGCCGATCCTGACGGGCGGCAAGCACGAGCGCAACCGCCGGGCCGGGACCGAGAACGTCGCCGGCATCGCGGGTCTCGGGGCGGCCGCGCAGCTGGCGGCGAAGAAGTTCGCTCCCGAGGGGACGCGGCTGGCCGCGCTGCGTGACCGCATCGACGCGGCGGTCCTCGCGACCATTCCCGGCACGGCGATCAACGGCGCGCGCGAACGGCGGGTGCCCAACACGACCAACATCAGCTTCGAGGGGATCGAGGCGGAGTCGCTGCTCATTGCCCTCGACCTCGAGGGGATCGCCGTCTCCACCGGATCGGCCTGTTCGTCCGGGACGCTCGAGCCGTCGCACGTCCTTCGCGCGATGGGGCTGCCGTCGCACCGCACGCAGAACTCGATCCGCATCAGCCTGGGCGCCGGCAACACCGACGCGGAGGTCGAGACGCTGCTCGCGAAGCTCCCGGCGGTGGTCGGGAAGCTACGGACCGTGACGGGGATGAGGCGCTGATGCGGATCGTCGTCGCGATGTCGGGCGGCGTCGATTCGTCGGTGGCCGCGGCGCTGCTCGCGCAGCAGGGGCACGAGGTCATCGGCCTGTCGATGCAGCTCTACGACCAGTCCGAGGGGCAGACGGCCTTCGGGTCCTGCTGCACGCTCGACGATCTCCACGACGCGCGGCGGGTCGCCGCGCGCCTCGGCATCCCCCACTACATCGTGAACTTCGAGGAAAAGTTCCACGAGACCGTCGTCTCGGACTTCGTGCGCGAGTACGCCGCGGGGCGGACGCCCATCCCCTGCGTCCACTGCAACGGCGATCTCAAGTTCGCGACGCTGGTGGAGCGGGCCGCCGGGTTCGGCGCCGACCTCGTGGCCACCGGCCACTACGCGCGCGTGTCGCGTGACGAGGCCTCGGGACGCTTTCGCCTGCTGCGGGGCCGCGATGCCGCCAAGGACCAGTCCTACTTTCTGTTCACGCTGACGCAGGCGCAGCTGGCGCATGCGGTTTTCCCGCTCGGCGATCTCGACAAGCCGGCTGTCCGCGAGCAGGCGCGTGCCCTCGACCTCGCCGTCGCCGACAAGCCGGACAGCCATGAGATCTGCTTCGTGGCCGACGGCGACCACGCGGGCTTTCTCGAGGCGCACGGCGTCCGCAGGCGCGCCGGAGAGATCCGGAACGTCGCGGGCGAGGTCGTGGGTCAGCACACGGGCGTCCACCGGTTCACGGTCGGCCAGCGAAAGGGACTGGGCCTCTCCTCCCCCATCCCCCTCTACGTCGTCGGGATCGACGCCGCCGACGGGGCCGTCACGGTCGGCCCACGGGACGCGCTCGACCGACGGGAGCTCACGGCCGGGCGCGTCAACTGGATCGCGGGTGCGCCACCGGCGGCCGGCACCCGCGTCGCGGCGCAGATCCGCCATCGCCACACGGAAGCCGCAGCCACTATCGATCCCCTCGGCGCCGACCGCGTGCGCCTGCTATTCGACGAACCGCAGTCGGCGATCGCTCCCGGGCAGGCGCTGGTGATGTATCAGGGGGACGAGGTCATCGGCGGCGGCTGGATCGACTAATCGCTGATCACTAATCACTAATCACTAATCGCTGATCACCACCCTATCGCTGATCACAAATCCTGGATCCGGGATTGAGGATTAGGGATTAGGGATTAGGGATTAAAGCACGTGCCACGCGCTATGCCGTGACCTGGGCCTCGCCGATGTGCTGCGGCACGCCTTCGAGGTATTTCTCGGCGTCGATGGCCGCCATGCAGCCGGAGCCGGCGGCCGTGATGGCCTGGCGGTACACGTGGTCCTGGACGTCACCGCACGCAAACACACCCGGAATGCTGGTGCGCGTGCCCGCGTGCGTCACCAGATAGCCGTTGGCGTCCATCTCCAGCTGACCGGCGACGAGCGATGTGTTGGGGTTGTGGCCGATGGCGATGAAGACCCCGTCCACCGGGATCGACTTCGTTTCGCCTGTCCGGCTGTTGCGGATGTTGATCGCCGTGACCTCGCCTTTGGCCGTGTCGTCGATGCTGTCGACCTCGGCGTTCCACTCGAAGCTGATCTTCTCGTTGGCGAAGGCCTTGTCCTGCATGATCTTCGACGCACGAAGCGCATCCCGGCGGTGAATCACGGTCACGTGGGAGGCGAACTTCGTGAGGAACACGGCTTCTTCCATCGCCGAGTCGCCCCCGCCCACGACGGCGATGGGCTTGCCGCGAAAGAAGTATCCGTCGCACGTCGCGCAGGTGGACACGCCGTGGCCGATGAGCGCCCGTTCGGAGGGCAGCCCCAGCAGCCGCGCGGAGGCGCCGGTCGCAATGATCAGCGTGCGGCACTCGTGCTCGCCGTCGGCCGTCGTGACCTTGAACGGCCGCGCCTGGAGATCGACCGACGTCACGTGGCTGCGGACGATTTCCGCGCCGAAGCGTTCGGCCTGCGCCCGCATCTCCCCTATCAGCTCGGGTCCCATGATGCCGTCACGGTGCCCCGGCCAGTTCTCCACCAGCGTCGTCAGCATCAGCTGCCCGCCGGCCTCGAGCCCCTCGATCACCAGTGGACTGAGATTGGCGCGGGCCGCATAGAGAGCCGCCGTGAGCCCCGCGGGCCCCGACCCGATGATGATGACGCTACGCGACATGCTTATCGAGCATCTTCTTGAGCGAGTCCTTGTCGGCGAGGCCGACGACCTGCTCCACCAGCTGACCTCCCTTGAAGAGCAGGAGCGTCGGGATGCCCCGGATGCTGAAGCGCATGGGGGTCGAAGGGTTCTCGTCGACGTTCATCTTGGCGACCACGACCTTGCCGTCGTAGTCGCTGGCGAGCTCGTCCACCGTGGGCGCCATGCGCCGGCACGGTCCGCACCACTCGGCCCAGAAATCGATGAGCACCGGCTTCCCGCCGTTGATCGTCTGCTCGAAGTTGCCGTCCGTCAGAATCGTGACCTTTTCAGATGCCATTAACGTTGTCCTCTATACACTTTGACATATTCCCGGGCTGAAACGTCCCAGGAGGGGTCGGCTGCCATGCCGGCCCGTTGCAGGGCCGTCCAGCGATCGTCGGCCTTGTAAAGCTCGAGCGCCCGTGCGAGCGCGGCGATCAGTGCCCCGCCCGTGTACTCAGCGAACGTGATGCCGTTTCCCCCTGGCTCGTCGGCATCGGTCACGGTATCGTGCAGCCCCCCGGTCGCGCGGACGACCGGCACGGTCCCGTAGCGAAGACTGTACATCTGGTTCAGGCCGCAGGGCTCGAAGCGCGAGGGCATCAGGAAGATGTCCGCCCCGGCCTCGATGAGGTGCGCCAGCCGCTCGTCGAAGCCGATCGTGGTCGAGACGCGGTCGGGGTGGCGAGTCGCCATGCTGCGCCAGAGGTCTTCGTAATGCCGCTCCCCGCTGCCGAGCATGACCCACGTCGCCTCGAGCGCCATCAGGTCGTTCGCCGAGGCACCGATCAGGTCGAAGCCCTTCTGGTCGGTCAGGCGCGAGATCAGCCCGATGAGGGGACGGTCGAGTGCCGCCTCGTCGGCCGGCAGTCCGATCTCCTCCAGCAGCGCGCGCTTCGCGTCGCGCTTGCCGGACAAATCGCCGGCGCTGAACGACGCCGGCACGAACGCGTCGGCCGCAGGGTTCCATCGGGCGGTGTCGATGCCGTTGAGGATCCCGTGGAGATCGGCGGCCCGCCGCAGCATCACCCCCTCGAAGCCGAACCCGAACTCGCGGGTCAGGATCTCCTTCGCATAGGTCGGGCTCACCGTCGTGATCCGCTCGCTGAAGTTCACGCCGCCCTTCAGGAAACTGATGTTGCCCCAGTATTCAAGAGCGTCCGGGTGAAAGACGTCCCAGCCCAGCCCGATCGTCTCCAGCGTGCCGGAGCCGAAGACGCCCTGGAACGCCAGGTTGTGGATGGTGAAGACGACCGGCACGCCGCCGACCACCGGATCGTCTGGCATCAGCATTTTCTGGTAGACGGGCACCAGGCCGCTCTGCCAGTCGTGCGCGTGGATCACGTCATAGCGCATCCCGCCGGCCCGCGCGTATTCGAGCGCCGCGCGGGCCAGCACGGCGAATCGCAGGGCGTTGTCGGGATAGTCGTGTCCGGCCTCCCCGTAGATGCCGGGGCGATCGAAGAGGGCGGGGACGTCCACGAGTGCGACCTGCACGCCATCCGCGAGACGCTGCTCCACGATGCCGCCGCGGACGATGGCGGATCCCAGGGGTACATCGATCTCGCGCACGGCACTCCCGTCGGGCGCAACGCCGCGGTAGCGGGGCAGCACGAGGGTGACAGCATGACCGAGCCCCACCACTGCCGCGGCCAGGGCGGCCGTCATCTCTCCGAGACCGCCCGTTTTCGCGAACGGATGCGCCTCGGAGGCCACCATCAGAATGCGCAGCGGCTGGCTTCCGGAGGGCCGCCGCGACGATTTCCTCGCCGCCGTCGCGCGGGGCGCACGCGTCCGCGCGGTCGAGGCTGTGCGCGCTGCGGGCCTGGTGACGGCCTGCTGTGTCTTTGTGGCCGGACTCTTCTTGCGGGTTGCCGGGGGAGAAGGGGCTGCCGGCGGCCCTGGACGTTTCTTTGGGGGCATGACTCGAATGTCGCCTCACGACTGTACTTCAATTCTGACCGAGACGGAGCGCGCTCGTGCCCGTGCGACCGATTCGGGATTGAGGAGGGGTGTCGGCTAGAACACATCTCACAAATCGCGACGCGAATGAGCGCCAGCGAATGAGCCACGCGAACGGAGCGAGCCGGCGAAGCGGCGAGCGAGAGCGCGTGTAGGGGTAATGCCTTTCGGAAATTCGGTGTGACGTCATCACACGACTTTGAACTGCACCGG
>JBBECO010000029.1:5079-8051 GCA_040881785.1 Vicinamibacterales bacterium | reverse complement strand
CTACCCGATGCAGCTGAAGATCAACTTCCTGTGCCGCGACAGCATCCTGGCGGCGCCGATCGTGCTCGACGTGGCGCTCTTCCTGGACCTCGCCAAGCGCGCCGGCATGGACGGCATTCAGGAATGGCTCTCGTTCTACTTCAAGAGCCCGCAACACGCCAAGGACATCTATCCCGAGCACGACCTCTTCATCCAGTTGATGAAGCTGAAGAACACGCTCCGCCACCTGCGCGGTGAGGAGCTGATCACTCACCTCGGCCTGGAGTACTACGACTGATGGATTCCGGCAGGCCCTTCGACTCGCCACCGCCCGATGGGTTCGCTCAGGGCAGGCTTCAGCCCGCGCTCCTCGGCGGTGTGTTCATCGGTGTGATGTCGGCGCTGCCGATTGTCAACTTTGGGAACTGCTGCTGCTGTCTCTGGGTCCTTGCCGGTGGCGTGCTCGCCGTCTATCTGCGGCAGCAGAACTCGGTCGTCCCCGTCACGGCGGCCGAAGGTGCGCTGATGGGGCTGCTCGCCGGCGTCATCGGCGGCGTGATCGGCACCATTCTGAGCATCCCGATCCAGATGATGATGGGGCCGCTGCAGCAGGAGTGGATCCAGAGCATCATGGCGGGCAACGAGGACATGCCCCCCGAGGTGCGCGACATGATGGACAAGATGATGGCCGGCAACGCCATCCGCGCCGCCGGAGCTTTCCTCAACATCATCATGAGCACGATCTTCGGGATGCTCGGCGGCCTGCTCGGCGTGGCGATCTTCAAGCGCAACGCGCCGCCGCAGCCCCCGGCGATGATCCCGCACGATCCCGGCTTCGCGCAGTAGGCCCGGCGGTCGGTTTTCGTAGTCGGTTCGTCGAGGATCAGCACGGGGTTCGGCCCGAGAGAAATTCGAGCACTCCTCCCGGCTGGCACGACCTCATTCTGGTACCATCGCGCCCAACCATGCCTTCCACACCCGACCACACCTCCGAAATCTCGACATTGCTCGACGAAGGACGTCGCTTCCCGCCGACGGACGCCTGGCGCACCTCGGCCAACGTGACCGACCCGGGCATCTATGAGGCCGCGGCGCGGGATCCTGAAGGCTTCTGGGCCGCGCAGGCGCGCGAACTCGAATGGATCGCCCCCTGGCACACCGTCCTCGAATGGCAATCGCCGGACGCCAAATGGTTCATCGGTGGAAAGCTGAACGCCAGCGTCAACTGTGTGGACCGGCACGTACGGACCTCGCGCCGCAACAAGGCCGCGCTGATCTGGGAGGGGGAGCCGGGGGACCGGCGGACGCTGACCTACTGGGACCTGTACCGCGAGGTGAGCGCGTTTGCCAGCGTCCTCAAGTCGCTCGGCGTCACACGGGGCGACCGCGTCGCGCTGTACCTTCCCCTCATTCCGGAGCTGGCCATCGCGATGCTTGCGTGCGCGCGGATCGGCGCGATCCACAGCGTCGTGTTCGGCGGGTTCAGCGCCGAATCGCTCCGCGACCGTATCAACGACGCGCAGGCCGTCGCGCTCGTCACGGCCGACGGCGGCTACCGCCGCGGGCAGATCGTGCCGCTCAAACAGATGGCCGACGAGGCGCTCGAGGGCACCCCGTCCATCCGCAGCGTCATCATCGTGAACCGCGCGCACGGCGGCACCTTTCCGGTCCACGTGAAGGAAGGCCGCGATCACTGGTACCACCGGCTGATGCAGGACGCCGCGGCCGAGTGCGAGCCCGAGGCCATGGACGCCGAGGACCTGCTCTACATCCTCTACACGTCGGGGACGACGGGCAAACCGAAGGGCATCGTCCATACCACGGGCGGCTATCTCGTCGGCACGTACGCGACGACGAAGATGGTCTTCGACCTGAAAGAGGACGATGTCTACTGGTGCACCGCGGATATCGGATGGGTGACGGGACACAGTTACGTGGTCTATGGGCCGCTCGCCAACGGCGCCACGGTGCTGATGTACGAGGGGGCTCCCGACTGGCCTCAGAAGGACCGTTTCTGGGACCTGATCGACCGCCACGGCGTGTCGATCCTCTACACCGCGCCCACCGCCATCCGGGCCTTCATGCGATGGGGGACGGAGTGGCCGGCGCGCCATCCGATGAAGACGCTGCGGCTGCTGGGATCCGTTGGGGAACCCATCAATCCCGAGGCGTGGATGTGGTACCACGAGCACATCGGCCGCCTCCGCTGCCCGATCGTGGACACGTGGTGGCAGACCGAGACCGGGATGATCATGATCACGCCGCTGCCCGGCATCACGAGCACGACGCCCGGCTCGGCGACGACGCCGTTCCCGGGAGTCAGCGCGGAGATCCGCGACGCGAAGGGGAAGTCCGTCGAAACGGGTGGAGGGCTGCTGACGCTGACGCGCCCCTGGCCGGCGATGCTGCGCGGGATCTATGGAGACCGTGAGCGTTTCATCTCGACCTATTGGAGCCGCTGGACGGATGGCGCCTATTTCACCGGGGATGGCGCCCGCCGCGACCAGGACGGCTTCTACTGGCTGCTCGGCCGCGTCGATGACGTTCTGAACGTCGCGGGACATCGCCTGGGCACGGCGGAGGTGGAGAGCGCGCTGGTCGATCATCCCAGCGTCGCCGAGGCCGCCGTCGTGGGCCGGCCGCACGAGATCAAGGGGCAGTCGGTGGCGGCGTTCGTGACCGTGAAGGAAGGCATCCACGCGTCCGACGCCCTGATGGACGAGCTCAAGGAGCACGTGGTCAAGAAGATCGGCGCCATCGCGCGCCCCGACCAGATCCTGTTCGCGGCCGACCTGCCGAAGACCCGTTCCGGCAAGATCATGCGCCGCCTGCTGCGCGACATCGCCGCCGGCAAGGCGCTCGGCGACACCACGACGCTCGCCGACCCGAACGTCGTCGCCAGGCTCAAGGACCAGTACGAAGAAAAGGAAAATTGATTGTCGATTGGCGATCGTCGATTGGCGATTGAATTTGCTGATTGCCGATTGGGGATT
>JBBECO010000029.1:0-4979 GCA_040881785.1 Vicinamibacterales bacterium | reverse complement strand
CAATCGCCAATCCAATCCGCAATCCCTCAATCGCCAATCCAATCCGCAATCGACAATCGCCAATCACAAATCAGCCCGCCTGTACTCCTCAACTTCGGTGCGATCGATATGGAAGTGGCGGCCGCGGCGGCTGGCGCGGAGGGTGCCGTTGCGGATGAGCGCGACGATCTCGCGCGCGCTCCGGTCGAGGAGCGTCGCGGCCCCCAGGATCGTGACCGATGTCGGCAGCAGCGCGACGCGCTCGGTGCTGTTGCCGCCGTTCAACTTCGCCCGCAGGACGGCGGCCTCGAGCTCCGCGACGATGAAGCCGCCGTCGATGTCGACCTGCACGAGATCGGTGCCGACCGCCGCCGCACTGACGGTGATCCGTGTTTCCGTATCGGTCTTGTGGTCGGTGAGCACCAGGCGCTGCGAGACCATGTCGCGAAAGCGGCCCGCGAGCATCGCCGCCTGGTCGACGCTCGCCTGCGGCAGCAGGACGGCGATGGAGTCCTCGCCATGCCGCGCGACCCAGTCGTGATTGCGGAAGAACCGCCGCGCCAGGATCCCGAGCCGCTCGATGAGCCGGTCGCCCGCGCCGTACCCGTGCGAGGCATTCACGTCCTTCAGATTGTCGATGTCGAACAGCAGCACGGCGATGCCATGCTCGTGGCGGTTCGCGCGCGCGACCTCCTGCTCCAGGGCCAGCCTGAACACGTGCGGCGATATCAGCGTCGTGAGCGGATCGCGCACCGCCGGACGGCCGCCGTCCCGTTCGGCGTAGGCGGCCGCGATCTCGAAGGCGGCCGTGCGGATCGCATGGGCGACCAGCGCCCACGTCTCAGACGTGGCCCCGATCGAATCGTCGAGCGCGAGCTCGTCGAGAATCACCCGCTCGGCGGCGTGAATCGACCGCACGATCTGTCTGACGGTCGCGGGGGGTGAGACGCGACACAGGTCGTGGAGCGCGCCGCGCCGTCCGTCGAGCTCCCCCTGGTCGATGCTCATCGCAAAGAGTGACACGAGTGCCTCCGAGCAATCGTGCCAGTCGTCCTTGTTGAGGCCGGGAACCTCCCCCAGGGCCGCGGTGACGTCCGCCGTGAGGCCGACCTCGTGGTCACGTATCGCCGCGGCGATCTGCGCCCGCACGTCCTGCGGGACATCCCAAAGCAAGGCAAGCATCGGATAAGTGGCGATTCTACACTGCGTTAACAGCCCCGCTTGCCTGGCGCGGCCATTTCGTCGTCTAGTGAGCAGTTCCCAAAATTCCGAACGGCTGCCGCGGGGTAGTATCGAAGCCGGGCCGTGCTGCCGAAAGATGAGCTGCGGCCCGAAACCCGCGGTGGGTATCCGCACGCCCCGGATGAGTTACAATTTTGGTTCCTTGACCAGCGGGCCGGGCGAAGCAGCAGGCGTCACGTAACCTCAGTTGACGAGAGGGGACCGGACCGGGTGCGGAAGAAAATCGGCGAGTGCCTGATCCAGGCAGGCCTCATCACGGACGAAGACCTCCAGGTCGCGCTGGCCGAGCACAAACGCACGGGCGAGCGCGTGGGAGCCGTGCTCGTACGTCTCAACCTCGCCACGGAAAAGCAGATCACCAAGGCGCTGGCCTACCAGCTCGGGTTTCCGTACGCCAGCCTGGCCGACGAGCCGCCCGAAACCACCGCGATCGTGCTGATCCCGAAAGACGTCGCCCTCAAGCGCGTCTGCGTCGCGGTCCGCCTCGAAAAAAATCTGCTGACGGTCGCGATGTCGGACCCGTTGCTGTTCAGCCTCGTCCAGGACCTGGAGTTCCAGACCGGGTACCGCATCAAGCAGGTTGTCGCGACCCGGAGCGACATCCTCGACGCGATCGAGAACGGATACCCCGACAAGGCGCTGACCCGGATCGGCAGCACCGCGGCCGCCGGACTGGTGGCCCCCGCGGCCCCGTCGCGCCCTCGCCGTCCCGGTGATCCCTCCGACTCCGGGTCGACGCTCATGCGGCGGCCGGAAGAGGACATCTTCGAGCAGGCCTCCACCGGTCCCCGCGAAGGGGGCGATTCGGCCCCGATCATCGACCTCGTCGATCTCGTGGTGAACAGCGCCATCACCAGCCAGGCGAGCGACGTCCATATCGAGCCGCAGGAGAAAGGCGTGCTCGTCCGGCATCGCCTCGACGGGCTGCTCAAGGAGGTCATGGACCTGCCCAAGTGGGTTCACGAAGGGCTCGTCGCCCGCATGAAGATCATGGCGGGGATGGACATCGCCGAAAAGCGCCTGCCGCAGGACGGCCGCCTTCGGGTCAAGCAGGACGACGGCAGGGACGTGGACTTCCGGGTCTCCACGCTGCGGACGCTCTACGGCGAGAAGATCGTGCTTCGCGTGCTCGACCACCGCAAAGGAGCCCCGCCCCTCGAGGAGCTCGGGTTCGCGGCCGCGTCGATGGAGGAGCTCAAGCACTTCCTCAAGCATCAGCACGGCATGATCCTCGTCGTCGGCCCCACGGGCAGCGGCAAGACGACGACCCTGAGCTCGGCGATCAGCTCCGTGAAGTCGGGGAAGACCAACATCATCACGATCGAAGACCCGATCGAGTACCAGATCCCCGGCGTGAACCAGACGCAGGTCAACGAGAAAGCCAAGCTGACGTTCGCCAGCGCGCTCCGCGCGATCCTGCGTCAGGACCCCGACGTCGTGCTCGTCGGCGAAATCCGCGACCACGAGACCGCGAAGATCGCGATGCAGGCCGCGCAGACGGGCCACCTCGTGCTCTCGACGCTGCATACAGACGACGCGCCGTCCACCATCACGCGCCTGATGGACATGGGGATGGAGCCCTACGTCATTGCCTCCGCCCTGGTCGGCGTCGTCGCGCAGCGTCTCGTGCGCCGCCTCTGTACGTCGTGCCGGCGGCAATACACGCCCGAGGCCGAAACCCTGCGCGCGCTGAACATCACCGAAGCCGACGCGGCGCAGTTCGTCCTCTATCGCGCCATGGGCTGCGAGGACTGCAACCACACCGGCTACCGGGGGCGCATCGCGCTCTACGAAGTGATGCGGGTCAGCGACAAGGTCCGCCGCCTCATCGCCCAGAAGAGCGGCGAGGACATGGTGCGGGAGGCCGCGGTCACCACCGGGATGATCACCCTCGGCGAGGACGGCCTGGCCAAGGTGAAGGCGGGGGTCACGACCGCCGAGGAGCTGCTGCGGGTGGTGACCGAGGTGCGCGAAATGCGGACGCTGTGCCCGGGCTGCGGCGGAGCCGTCGCGATCGACTTCATGGCGTGCCCCCACTGCGGACACCGTCTGAATGCGGGATGCAGCAAGTGCGGCCGGGCGCTGCAGCCGGGATGGCAGTACTGTCCGTTCTGCGCCACGACGCAGAGCTCGAAGTCGATGAAGAAGAAGCTGCGTGACCAGGCCAAGACGCTGGAGCTGCCGGCATCGAACGTCACGGAATTCAAGAATCAGAATCGTTGAAGACCCACTACGACCTGCTGGGGCTCCAGCCATCGGCCAGTGCCGACGACGTCAAGCGCGCGTTTCGTCGCGAGATCGCGCGATACCATCCCGACAAGGTCCAGCACCTCGGGACCGAGTTCCAGGAGATCGCCGCGACGCGCGCGGCCGCGCTGACCGAGGCTTACCGCGTCCTCATGGACGTGGAGCTGCGTGAGCGCTACGACGATGCGCTGGACGACGACGAAGCGCTCCCGCCACCGGCCCGGTCCGCCGCTCAGACACCGCAGCGCGCCGCCGGGCCCGCCGCACCGGCCGGCGAGCCCGCGCCACCTCCGCCCCCGCCCGATCGACGGTTCGCGAAGGACCAGGCCAGTAGCACCGATTTCGTGCGGCGTGCGGTCGCGGCGAAGCTGAAGAACGCCGTCGAGGGGATCGGGGGTACGGTCACGAGCGCGCCGTTCTTCGACTCGGTGTTTCAGATCAAGGGTCGCAAGGGCCTCTTCCGGAAGGCTGATGCGTCGGTCAAGCTGGCCGTCCGCATCGTGCCGCGCGTCGACGCGGCCGCCGTCACGGATGCCTGGACACCGGCCCTCCGCCTCACTGCCGTCGACGAGACGCTCTGCCTGATGCTGCTCGGATCGGGCGTGGATCCGGCGCGCGAGCTGTCGATGACCGTGTCCGATCTGCGAAAGAAAAGCCGAAAGGTCGGCCCGGTCGTCATACCGGTGGACGTCCGGGACTGGGAGGCGCTCTTTCCCCCGGAAACGCCGGAGAGCGTTCGCGCCCTGCTCGAGCGCCTCCGCCAGGGGAATTAGCGGAACCGGCCGTCGAGGCCGGCCGTAGATACAATATCCGCCTCACGCCGGCACATTGCACGGAAGGGTTCCCCTGATGCCTCTGATCGAAACGCGCGACCTCTGGAAGACCTACGTGATGGGTGACGAGGAGATTCATGCGCTGCGCGGCGTCTCCATCCAGATCGAGAGCGGCGAGTACGTGGCGATCATGGGGCCGTCGGGTTCAGGCAAGTCCACCCTGATGAACCTGATCGGCTGCCTCGACACGCCATCCAAGGGCAGCTACCTCCTCAACGGCAAGGAGGTGGCCTCGATGAATGACGACGATCTCGCGCAGATCCGGAACCAGGAGATCGGCTTCGTCTTCCAGACCTTCAACCTGCTGCCGCGGGCGACGGCGCTCCACAACGTCGAACTGCCGCTGATCTACGCCGGCGTGTCGGGTAAGCTCCGGCAGGACCGCGCCAAACTCGCGCTCGAGAAAGTGGACCTCATGCCTCGAGCGTCTCACCGGCCCAACGAGCTGTCGGGCGGGCAGCGCCAGCGCGTGGCGATCGCGCGCGCGCTCGTCAACGATCCGTCGATCCTCCTCGCCGACGAGCCCACCGGCAACCTCGACTCGAAGACCGGCAACGAGATCATGGGGGTATTCGAGCGCCTTCACGGCGGCGGCAACACGATCATCGTCGTGACGCACGAGGCGGATATCGCCGCCTACGCGCACCGCTCCATCCACATCCGCGACGGGCAGGTCGA